>NZ_JBEXDT010000044.1:50589-66166 GCF_040605905.1 Nonomuraea sp. NPDC005501
CGGTCCATAGGGACGGCGTTCGTCCACAGGGTCCCGACGAGGACGACGGCCGGTCCGGCCCTGGCCCGATAAGCTTGGCCCATGCCCGCTCAGCACTGGCCCGCTCCCGCCGCCACCGGCCCCGTGACCGCGTCCGTCGAGCTGCCCGGCTCCAAGTCGGTCACCAACCGCGCCCTCGTGCTCGCCGCCCTCGCCGACGGGCCGGGCACCGTGCGCCGGGCGCTGCGCAGCCGCGACGCCGACCTCATGGTCGCGGCCCTGCGCGCCCTCGGCGCGACGCTGGAGCCGGTGGCCGAGACCTCGGCCTCGGTCGACTGGCGGGTGACGCCCGGCCCGGTGCGCGGCGGCGCGCACGTGGACGCCGGCCTGGCCGGCACGGTCATGCGGTTCGTCCCGCCGGTGGCCGCGCTGGCCGACGGCCCCGTCTCGTTCGACGGCGACCCGCACGCCCGCAAGCGTCCCATGGGCCCGATCCTCGACGCGCTGCGCGCCCTGGGCGCCCGCGTGGAGGGCGACGCGCTGCCGTTCACCGTCAGCGGGCCGATCGCGGGCGGCGAGGTGACGATCGACGCGTCGGCCTCCTCCCAGTTCGTCTCGGGGCTGCTGCTCACGGCGGCGCGTTTCGAGAAGGGCGTGACGATCCGCCACGCCGGCCCGCCGGTGCCGTCGCAGCCGCACATCGACATGACCGTCCAGATGCTGCGCGAGGTGGGCGTGCGGGTCGACGACTCCGAGCGCGACGTGTGGCGCGTGGAGCCCGGTCCCGTCGCGCCGCGTGACCTGACGGTCGAGCCCGACCTGTCCAACGCGGCGCCGTTCCTGGCGGCGGCCATGGTCACCGGCGGCACGGTCACGATCTCCGGCTGGCCGGCCCGTACGACCCAGCCGGGCGACGCGCTGCGCGGGCTGCTCACCGGCATGGGCGCCACCGTCCGGCTGAGCGAGGACGGCGATCTGACGGTCACCGGCTCGGGCCGGATCGACGGCATCGACGCCAACCTGCGCGAGGTGGGCGAGCTGACACCCACGATCGCCGCCCTGGCCGCGCTGGCCTCCTCCCCCAGCCGCGTGCGCGGCGTCGCCCACCTGCGGGGGCACGAGACCGACCGGCTCGCGGCGCTCGCCACCGAGATCAACCGGCTGGGCGGCGACGCCGAGGAGACCGACGACGGCCTGGTCGTTCGTCCGCGCCCGCTGCACGGCGGCGTCTTCCACAGCTACGACGACCACCGCATGGCCACCGCCGGCGCGGTGCTCGGGCTCGCCGTCCCCGGTGTCGAGGTGGAGAACATCGCGACGACGGGTAAGACCCTCCCGGAGTTCACGGACATGTGGGCGTCGATGCTGGGCAGGCGATGAGCGCCCCGAAGCCGTCGCGGCCGCCGGGGCCGGCGAAGCGAGTGCGGCCGCTGCGGTCCACGGAGCGGGTGCGGCCACCGGGGCCGACGGAGTTGTTCGGGGTGCCGCCGATGTTCGGTGCGCCGAGGCCGTGCCAGAGCGATCACAGGGGTGAAGACCGCTGAAGAAGCGGGAGTACGACGAGGACGACGTACGGGTCAGGCCGGGCAAGGGCTCACGGCCACGGACCCGCATCCGGCCTGCGCACGAGGACGCCGTCGAGGGGTTCGTGGTGGCGGTCGACCGGGGCCGCTACACCACGCTGGTGGAGGCGGAGCGGCCCAAGGGCTCGGCCGCCAAGCGCGCCGGGCGCCCGCGCTCCCATCTGGTCGTCGCGATGAAGGCCCGGGAGCTGGGCCGCAAGGGCATCGTGGTGGGCGATCGGGTGGCGCTGGTCGGCGACGTGTCCGGCCGGCCCGACGCGCTGGCCCGGGTGGTCCGGGTGGAGCCGCGCACCTCGATGCTGCGGCGCTCGGCCGACGACACGGACGACACCGACGGCATCGAGCGGCCGGTCGTGGCCAACGCCGAGCAGCTCGTCATCGTCACCGCGCTGGCCGACCCGCCGCCGCGGCCCCGCATGATCGACCGGATTCTCGTCGCCGCGTTCGACGCCGAGATCGATCCGCTGCTGTGCCTCACCAAGTCCGACCTCGCGCCGCCCGACGACCTGGTCGGCCTCTACCAGCCGCTCGGCGTGCCGCATGTCGTGGTGCGCAAGGGCGGCTCGCTGGACGAGCTGCGCGAGCACCTGACGGGCCGCATCAGCGTGCTCGTGGGCCACTCGGGGGTGGGTAAGTCGACGCTGGTCAACGCGCTCGTGCCCGACGCCAACCGGGCGGTGTCCCAGGTCAACGCGGTGACCGGCCGGGGACGCCACACCTCGACGTCGGCCGTGGCCCTGGAGCTGCCGGAGGGCGGCTGGATCATCGACACGCCGGGGGTGCGCAGCTTCGGCCTCGCCCACGTGTCGGTCGAGACGGTGCTCGCGGGCTTCCCCGACCTGGTGGAGGGCACGGTCGGCTGTCCCAAGGGCTGTACCCACCTGGGTGAGGGATGCGCCCTGGACGCGTGGGTGGCGGCGGGGCACGCCGACCAGGTCCGCCTGGAGTCGCTGCGCCGGCTGCTGTCCAGCCGCGACGGCGCCCCGGACGAGTCCTCCGCCACCTGACCTCGAACCCTGGTCAATGCGTCCATCGCCGGACGTCATCCTGTGGCCGATCCGTCAGCCACCGGACCTCGCCGTCATGCCCCGACGCTGCTCGCGTTCGGCGAGCTCACGGACGAGAAGCCGCGGCGATTGCCTACGTTTCGGTTCGCTTCTCCAGCCGGCTGCCACGCGGCAGGGTGATGGCCATGATGTTCGTGGGGGTGTCCAGCTCGATGCGGTGCCATCGCCCGCGCGGGACGATCGCCGCGGTTCCGGCCGTCAGCCTGATCTCTTCCTCCTGCTGTCCCGGCCGCTCCGGTCGGAGGTAGAGGCGCATCTTCCCGACGAGGCAGGACAGGATCTCCTCCGCCTCGGGGTGGACTTCCCAGTGGTCGGCATGGACGTCGGCGTCGGTCTTCGCGTAGAAGGTCACCAGCTGCCAGCCGTCCTGGCCGGAGTCCGTTGCCGTCTTCCCGGCGCGAATCGTGCCGCCTTGGACAAGGTGGACAGACGACGCGAAAAGATCGATCGGGGTGACAGTCATGCCCAGGCGCCTTCCTGCAGTGGACGTTCATCCGGTGGGTGGATCGCCGGTCGATCCCGGGCGGGGAGCGGATCGCGGTCATCGGCCTGCTCCCCGCCCGGGATGGTGGGCGTGTTCTCGACCTAGGCGTCTCCGTGGCCGCACAGCGCTTGCCGGAAGAAGGCCGACAGCGCGCCGTCGATGGCGTGGGGCTGTGGCTTGCCCGAAGAGTCGGGCCTGTTCCACCTCACGAGGTTCATCGCGACGGACATCTGCCGCTTGCCGTCCGCGCTGGTCCATGACGCCGTTGCGGCCCCCCAGGCCGAGCCCTCGTTGCCCCAGAAGATGCCGCAATCCGTGGTCCTGACCTGCAGGCCGAGGCCATAGTCGATCTTCTGCCCGGTTTGGCTGATGACCGGGACCGTGCGCTGCATCTGCGCCAGCGACGACCGCTTGACGATCTTGCCGGCAAGCAGCCGGTCGTAGAAGCGGTTGAGATCCTCCATGGTGGACACCAGAGAGGCCGACACCCCGACCCAGGACATGTCATAGACGCTGTAGTCGCGCGGCGGGTCGATCAGGCCGAAGAACGCCTCGTACATCCGCGGGTGCGGCCCCTTGATGCGTGGCCCGTCCGGAAACTCGGTGTGCCGGAGCCCAGCACGCTTGATGACGCTCTGGGTGATGTACTGCTCGGCCGTGGTGCCGGTCACCTGCTCCAGAAGCTCGCCGAGAAGCAGGTAGTTGGTGTTGGAGTACACCCCCGGAGTGCCTCCGGGCTTGCCGGTGGCAGGCGCCGTGACCCCCATCCTGATCAGCTCGGTCGGGGGGAACCGCCTGAACCGGTTGTCGTCAAGGCTCTTGGGCGATATGTCCGGCAGGGAGGGGTACTTCGCCAGGGACGGGAACGCATAGGTGAGGTATTCGGCGAGGCCGCTGGTGTGGTTGAGCAGCATCCGCACCGTGATCTCCTTGCCGCGATCACCCGGCACCAGCTTCGGGAGATAGTGGCCGATCGGCGCGTCGAGCCGGATCCGGCCCTTCTCGACCTGCTGCAGAATCGCGGCGGCGGTGAAGACCTTGGTGATGCTGCCGACCCGTTGCCGCATGTCCGGCCGCACGGGACGGCCGGTCTCGAGGTCGGCGACCCCGGAAGCGCCGCGCCATACCTGGCCGGCCTCGCGTACCTCGGCGTACACACCCGGCATCCCCGCGCTGTGGATGCCGTCCATGGCGGACTGCAGCTCCGCGGGATCGAAGCCGGCCGGCGCGAACCCGTCGGCCGGCGCGACCCTCGTCTCTCCGGACGCGGGAGCCACCGCCACCGTGCCCCCACTGACCCCCAGCACGGCCACGCTCACCCATGTCGCCATCCGCCTCTTCACAACATCCCGCCCTCTCGTGATCAATGACCGCGACGGGGGCTCTCTGTCCCCACGCCCTCGACCGGCATCCCGTCTCATGTATCGTCGGCCGGTTGCCGTCCGGGGGCATCCTGCGAGCGGAGTCATCTGCCACTACCGCACCGGGATCAACGATCGACCCGACTACGACGCCGGGAGTAGTCCCCACGGGGATGAGCGCGGGAGTCTCGGTAACCCCCGAGCCGCGGCGAAAGGGGGAAAGGCGACACGGGCCCCTGATGCGCGAGCCGCCCGGCACGGTAGCGTGGCAAACCGTGCAGGGTTACAACGACGATCTACGCCTCGCCCACGTGATGGCGGACGCCGCCGACGACCTGACCATGCGCCGGTTCAAGGCCGTGGACCTCAAGGTCGAGACCAAGCCCGACCTCACCCCGGTCAGTGACGCGGACCGGGCGGTCGAGGAGATCATCCGTGGCACGCTGCGCCGCGCGCGCCCGCGCGACGCGGTCGTGGGCGAGGAGTTCGGCCGGACCGGCTGGGGCGCCAGGTCCTGGATCGTCGACCCCATCGACGGCACGAAGAACTACGTGCGCGGCGTGCCCGTGTGGGCGACACTGATCGCGCTGATGGAGTACGGCAAGGTCGTCGTCGGCCTGGTGTCGGCCCCGGCGCTCGGCCGCCGCTGGTGGGCCGCCACCGAGGGCGGCGCGTGGACCGGCAAGAGCCTGGCCAGGGCCACCCGCATGCGCGTGTCGCAGGTCGCCGGCCTGGGCGACGCGTCGTTCTCCTACTCCAGCTTCGGCGGCTGGGAGGAGACCGGCCGCCTCGGCCCGTTCCTCGACCTCGGCCGCGCCTGCTGGCGCACCCGCGCCTACGGCGACTTCTGGTCGCACATGATGGTCGCCGAGGGCTCGGTCGACATCTCGGCCGAGCCGGAGCTGTCGCCCTGGGACATGGCGGCCCTGACGGTGATCGTCGAGGAGGCGGGCGGCGTCTGGACCGACGTCGAGGGCGTGGCGAGCCTGGAGGGCGGCAGCATGGTCTGCACCAACGGCCTCCTGCACGACGAGGTCCTCAAGCGCCTGAACGAGGGCCGCGACCCGCGCGCCTGACCGTTCACCGGCCGAGGGCCGCCACTCGGGCCACCGCCCGCATGAGGCTGTCCCGGTACGACCCGCCGAACAGGACCACGTGGACCAGCAGCGGGTGGAGCTGGTGCAGCGGCACGCGATCCCGCCAGCCGTCCGCCAGCGGGCTCTCCTCCTGGTACGCCGCCAGGATGCGGTCCTCGTACGGCATGCCGAACAGCGCCAGCATGGCCAGGTCCGTCTCCCTGTGCCCGCCGTGCGCCGCCGGGTCGACGAGCACCCCGGTGCCGCCGGACCACAGCACGTTGCCGCTCCACAGGTCGCCGTGGATGCGGGCCGGCGGCTCCGGCGGCCCTGCTGCCTCTGGGAAGCGCTCCACGGCCCGCTCGATCAGCCGTACGTCCTCCGCGGGCAGGCCGGCCAGCCGTACGAAGGGCAGCACGCGGCGGGTGGCGTAGAACGACGGCCAGTCGTCGGCGGGCGAGTTGTCCATCGGCAGGTCCGCGATGAAGCCCGGCCAGGGCGCGCCGAAGGCGGGCGCCCCGGCGGCGTGCATGCGCGCGAGCTCCCGCCCGAGCCGCTCCGCGGCGGCCGGGACGGGCGGTTCCGTATCCACCCACGACAGCACCAGCCGGTCCTCGGCCACCTCGACGACCTCGGGGACGGCGATCACCTCGCCCAGCCACCGCAGCCCCGCCGCCTCCGACGCGAACGCCGGCGAGGCGGTCCCCACCTTGGCGAAGACCTGCCGCCCGTCGTCCAGCACGCCCCGCCGCAGCCGCCGGCCGTGCGAGCCGCCGAGGTCCTCAGCCGATCTCATCGCTGATGTGCTTCGCCAGGCCCTCGGCCGCCGCCTCGACGAGCTCCAGCACCTCCTCGAAACCCTCGGGTCCCCCGTAGTACGGGTCGGGCACCTCGGCCCCCTCGGGCGCCGCCGGGTCGAACGAGCGGAACAGGCTCACCTCGACGCCGGCCGGCGCCATCCCGCGCAGGACGGCCAGGTTGTCGCGGTCCATGGCGAGGACCAGGTCGTAGCGGTCGAACCAGTCGCGGGTGAACTGCCGGGCGCGGTGCGCCGAGCCGTCGTACCCGTGGTCGGACAGCGTGCGCAGGGCGCGGTCGTCCATCGGGTCGCCGGCGTGCCAGCCGCCCGTGCCCGCGCTCTCCACGGTCACGCGCCGGGCCAGCCCGTGGCCCTCCAGCACGCGGCGGAGGACGACCTCCGCCATGGGTGACCGGCAGATGTTCCCCATGCACACGAGGCATACGCGATACGTCATAAACCCCATCATGGGGGCGACCGGGCCCGTTCACCGAACGTTCACCCTCGTCAGGGGTTGCGAGTCACTTTGCCTGCATAGCTTCAAGGGCGACTAAGGACCAAGTGGGAGGAACCCAACCGTGAAGTATGCAGGCCGGCTCGCCGCCGTCGCCGTAGTCGGCGCGCTCTCGCTCGCTGCGTGCGGCACAGACAACAACAGCTCGGGCAGCAACGCGGGCACCAGCTCCGCCGCGGCCACGGGCGCCGCCGAAGGCGGGCTGAGCGGCACCATCAACGCCGCCGGTTCCTCGGCCCAGGCCAACGCGATCGACCAGTGGAAGAAGGACTTCCAGTCCAAGAACTCCGGCGTCAGCGTGAACTACCAGCCGAGCGGCTCGGGAGCGGGCGTGCAGGCGTTCATCCAGGGCACGGTCGCCTTCGCGGGTTCCGACTCGGCCCTCAAGGAGGACAAGGGCGAGCCGGCGCAGGCCGACGCCCGCTGCAAGACCGGCAAGGCCATCAACATCCCGATGGTCACCGGCCCGGTCGCCGTCGTCTACAACCTCCCGGGCGTGGACGGCCTGCAGCTTTCGCCCAAGACGATCGGCGCCATCTTCAGCGGCAAGATCACCAAGTGGGACGACGCGGCCATCAAGGCCGACAACCCGCAGGCGAAGCTGCCCGCCACCCCGATCCAGGCCTTCCACCGGGCCGACGAGTCGGGCACCAGCGACAACTTCACCAAGTTCCTCAAGGCCACCGCCGAGTGGCCGTACGAGCCGGCCAAGGCCTGGCCCGCCGAGGCCAAGGGCCAGGGCGCCAAGGGCTCCGACGGCATCGCCTCGTCGGTCAAGGGCACCGAGGGCGCCATCAGCTACGTCGAGCTGTCGTTCGCCGAGAACTCCCAGCTCCAGAAGGCCAAGGTCGCCAACGGCACGGGCGAGTTCGTCGAGCTGACCGCCGAGAGCGCGGCCAAGACCGTCGAGACCGCCACGGTCGAGGGCACCGGCAACGACCTCAAACTGAAGATCGACTACGGCACCAAGACGGCGGGCGCCTACCCCATCGTCCTCGTGACGTACGAGATCACCTGTGAGAAGGGTCTGGCCCCCGAGGAGGCCAAGCTGGTCAAGTCCTTCCTCACCTACACCGCCAGCGACGAGGGCCAGACCGCGCTGAAGGACCTCGGTTACGCTCCCCTGTCGGGCGAGCTGCTGACCAAGGTCCGCTCCGCCGTCGAGGCCATCTCCTGATCGCCGATGACGACTGACGTCCGTACCCGCGGGGGCGGGCCGGCCACGGGCCGGCCCGCCTCGCGGCGCAGCCACGGTGAGACGCCCTTCCGCTACGCAGCCACCGGCGCGGGCATCCTCCTGCTCGGGATCATGGCGGCCATCGCCGTGTTCCTCATCAGCGAGGCGGTTCCCGCGCTGCGGGCCAACAAGGGCGGCTTCTTCACCGACCTGACCTGGGAACCGAACGGCAGCCAGGTCTTCGGCATCGCCGCCCTGGCCTTCGGCACCGTCCTCAGCTCCGCCATCGCGCTGGTCATCGCCACCCCGGTGGCCATGGGCGTGGCGCTGTTCATCTCCCACTACGCCCCCCGCCGCCTGGCCGGGCCGCTCGGCTACCTGGTCGACCTGCTCGCCGCCGTGCCCAGCGTCGTCTACGGCCTGTGGGGCGTGACGTTCCTGGTGCCGCTTCTCAAGACGCCTTCGGAGTGGCTGAACGCGCACCTCGGCTGGTTCCCGCTGTTCTCCGGCGAGGGCGCTATCGGCGGCAAGACCATGCTGGCCGGCGGCGTCGTGCTGGCCATCATGATCCTGCCGATCATCGCCGCGATCTCCCGCGAGGTCTTCCTCCAGACCCCGAAGATGAACGAGGAGGCCGCGCTCGCCCTCGGCGCCACCCGCTGGGAGATGATCCGCATGGCGGTCCTGCCGTTCGGCCGCCCCGGCGTGGTCAGCGCCTCGATGCTCGGCCTTGGCCGGGCCATGGGCGAGACGATCGCGGTCGCGCTCATCTTCCCCGCCACGTTCGACATCACGTTCGAGATCCTCACCCCGCACGGCAACAGCATCGCGGCCAACATCGCCAACGGCTTCGGCGAGGCCACCCCGATCGGCCGCGGCGCGTTGATCGCCTCCGGCCTGGTGCTGTTCGTCATCACGCTGCTCGTCAACACGGCCGCCCGCATGATCATCAACCGCCGCAAGGAATACGCGAGGAGCGGCGCATGACCACCGTCCAGCACATCTCGACCGGCCGCCGCGTCAAGGACCGCCTGGCGCAGGGGCTGGTCTATCTGGCGTTCGCCCTGGCCGTCGTGCCGCTCGTCTCGGTGCTCTGGCTGGTGATCAGCAAGGGTCTGGCCCGGTTCGACATGGAGTTCCTCACCCACTCCATGCGCAACATCGGCGCGCGCGACGCGGGCGGCGGCGCGTACCACGCGATCATCGGCACGCTGGAGCAGGTGCTGCTCGCCTCCGCCATCTCGGTGCCGATCGGCCTGCTCACGGCGATCTACCTCACCGAGTACGGCAACGGCGGCCGGCTGAGCCGGGCCATCAGCTTCTTCGTGGACGTCATGACCGGCGTCCCGTCCGTCGTCACCGGCCTGTTCATCCTGGCGTTCTGGGTCCTGTTCCTCGGCATGCCGTTCTCCGGCCTGGCCGGGGCGCTCGCCCTGTCGATCCTCATGATGCCGACGGTGGTCAGGTCGGCCGAGGAGATGCTCCGCCTCGTGCCGAACGACCTGCGCGAGGCCTCGTACGCGCTGGGCGTGGCCAAGTGGCGCACGATCGTGAAGGTCGTGCTGCCGACCGCGCTCACCGGCATCGTCACGGGCGTCATGCTGGCCGTCGCCCGCGTCGCCGGCGAGACGGCGCCGCTGCTGCTGACCGTGTTCTTCACCGACTCCATCAACAACGACCCGTTCAACGGGCCACAGATGGGGCTCCCCCTCTATGTCTTCGACCAGGCGGCACGTCCCAACGACACCGCCATCGACCGGGCCTGGACCGGAGCCCTCACGCTCATCCTGATCGTCATGCTGCTCAATCTGGTGGCGCGCCTCATCGCCTGGTGGCGCTCGCCCGCCAGGGGCCGATAGGGGGTATCAGCGCAATGTCCAAGCAGATCCAGGTCTCCGGTCTCGACGCGTACTACGGGTCGCACAAGGCCATCGAGGACGTCTCGATGACGATCGAGCCGCGCTCGATCACGGCGTTCATCGGCCCGTCAGGGTGCGGCAAGTCGACGTTCCTGCGCACGCTCAACCGCATGCACGAGGTCATCCCCGGCGCGCGGGTGGAGGGCAAGGTGCTGCTCGACGGCGAGGACCTCTACGGGACCTCCGTCGAGCCGGTGTCGGTGCGCAGGCTGATCGGCATGGTCTTCCAGCGTCCGAACCCGTTCCCCACGATGTCCATCTACGAGAACGTGGCGGCGGGCCTGCGGCTCAACGGCCGCGTCTCCAAGTCGGAGACCGACGGCGTCGTCGAGGAGTCGCTCAAGGGCGCCAACCTCTGGAACGAGGTCAAGGACCGGCTCAACAAGCCCGGCGCGGGCCTGTCGGGCGGCCAGCAGCAGCGGCTGTGCATCGCCCGCGCGATCGCGGTCAAGCCGCAGGTGCTGCTGATGGATGAGCCGTGCTCGGCGCTCGACCCGATCTCCACGCTGGCGATCGAGGACCTCATGGTCAAGCTCAAGGACCAGTACACGATCGTCATCGTCACCCACAACATGCAGCAGGCGGCCCGGGTCAGCGACCGGACGGCCTTCTTCAACCTGTCCGAGCAAGGCAAGCCGGGCAAGGTGGTGGAAATGGACGAAACTTCCCGGATGTTCACCAACCCCTCGCAGAAGGCGACCGAGGACTACATCACCGGGCGCTTCGGCTGATGACCCACCAGCAGGCGGCATCCACGGTGCACGGGGACACACGGACCAGGCCCGTACTGCTCATCGCCGACCCCGACGAGGAGGTCGTCGGAGAACTCGCCGACGCCCTCGAACGCGAGGGCGTGGCCGTCACAGGCGCGCCCGACGGCGCCCAGGGCCTCCTGCAGGCCGGCGCGCTCCAGCCGGACGTGGTGCTCGTGTCGGCCACGCTGCCGGTCATCAACGCCGTCGACTTCGTGCGCGCGGTCCGGGTCGCCCGGGCCGTGCCCGTCCTGCTCGGGGTCGGAGAGGGCAACGCCGACCAGGCCCTCCAGGCGCTCGCCGCCGGGGCCGCCGCCTGCGTCGCCCGGCCGTACCGGGTGCCCGAGCTGCTGCCGTTCATCCACGCCGCCTCCCCGGAGCAGCGCGACGTGCTCGCCGTCGGGGCGGTCGAGCTGGACGTGCGGGCCTACCGGGTACGCGTGGACGGGCAGGTCGTCCACCTGCCGCTGCGGGAGTTCGAGCTGCTGCTGTACCTGATGCGCAACGCCGACCGCACGGTGACGCGTGAGCAGATCATGAGGCACGTGTGGCATGCGGGGGCCGGCACGTCCACGAACACGATCGCGGTCCACGTCAAGCGACTGCGCGCCCGCCTCGGCGACGACGACGACCAGCTCATCCAGACGGTACGCGGGGTCGGCTACCGCCTCGTCACCCCGGGCTCACCTTCCTGACCCGGTTGATCTCGGCGGTGGTGGGGCTGGGCGCCTGAGGGCCTGGGGCGGCGGCGGTCGCCGATGGGCCTGGTGCGGGTCGGTGGCGGTGCGGGTCTGTAGCGGTGGTGCGGGTCTTTAGCGGTGGTGTGGGTCGGTGGTACTGGCGGTCCGCTTTGGCCCAGGGTGCTCGCCGCGCCATGCCCCGAAGCGCCACCCGCCGGCCGCGACTGGCAGTCGCCTCCCGCAGGTGGTCACGCGGACAGGTGCGCAGGGCCGGCTGGTGCGGGGCAGCTGTCAGGCACGGCAGGGTGCGCAGGACCGGCAGATGCGGGGTGGCCGTCAAGCCCAGCGGGTGCGCAGGACCGGCAGATGCGGGGGAACTGTCAGGCCCAGCGGGTGCGCAGGACCGGTGGTTCGCTGCGGCTCATGACCCCCGGCAGGTGCGGAACGCCCGCATGACGCGCGTCGCCACACCCTCGACGGTCGCGATGCCGTGCCCCACCTCGGCGGCACCCTCACTGAGCACCGCGACCGCGTAATCGTGCCCCACCGCGCCCTTGCCGCGCCCGCGGATCAGCCCGACCGTGACCACGGCCCAACGCTTGGTGGAGACCCGCTTCAGCCAGCCGTTCTTCAGAGCCACGCGGTCACCCTCGCAGGCGGCGGCGCTGACCCCCCAGTTCTGCCCGGCGACGACCCGGCCCATCAACCGCAGCACCTGCTCCCGATCCTTCGCGGGCAACGGGCTCCGGTCCGACATCAGGGCCCGCATCAGCCGCACCTGGTCCTCGGCCGAGGTGGGCGTGATGCCCCAGCAGTACAGATCCACGCACCTACCCGGCACGCCCACGGTGTGGCGCAGCCCTAACCTGCGCCCCGCCCTGGTGAACCCGTCCGGACCGCCGATGCGCACCCAGAGCCGGTCGGCCGCGTGGTTGTCGCTGTAGCGGATCATCAGATCGGCGTCGCGGCGCACGGCCTTGGGCAGCTCGCGCCACGGGGTGCGGAGAAGGAGCGCCATGAGGATCTGCACCTTGGCGGAGCTGGCGGTGATCAGGCGCTCGCCACGGTGGTAGCGGTACAGGCGGCCGTTGGTGAGGTCCCGCACCATGGCGGTCACGGGCCCGGGCCGACCGGCGAGGTAACGGTCGAGCCGCCGCGTCAGGCTCTTGGCGGGAACAGGCACGACCTTCTCCCGCCGCGAAGGCTTGGTCGCGGCCTCGCGGGCGTCCCGCAGGGGCACGGTGCCGGCACGCTCGACCTCACCACCGGTACCCCTGAACCCGGCGCTCTCGATGCTTCTCCGGCCCTCACGCGCGGTCTGGGCCGTGGTGCCGCTGTCGAGCTTGTCCGCAGGCCCGCTCACGAACTCGCCGTCGTAGTCTCCCTCGGGTGCGCCGTCGGGGTCACTCACGGGTGCGCTGTCGTAGTCACTCTCGGGTTCACCGTCAGACTCGCTCTGGGATCTCCCGTCGGATCTCCCGTCGGGTCTGCCCTCGGATCTCCCGTCGGGCCTGTCGGCGGCGGCGAGCGCAGGAAGGGGCGGAACAAGTGCTGGCGGCGCGGGCACAGCCAGCGGCGCCACCAGAAGGGCGACCACCGCGACCCGGCGCGCCACCCTGCCGACGATCATTGCCAGATTATCCCGACAAACTACGACCCGTCGCTAGCCACCACCACACACCACCGGAAGCACCCACCGCCGCGCGCTAACCCCACGATCGGCCGCCAGAACCCCCGCCCCAGCGCCGGTCGCTCCGCCATCGCGGTTGTCCGCGCCCAGCCAACCCACACCCAACCCACACCCAACCCACGCCGAACTTCACGACTGGACCGCGACCAAGCGCCAAGTCGTACGACGCCATACGGCGCGCGACGGCCATCGCAGGATCTCCCGCGATGGCCACCACACCATTGCCCCCGCCACAACCGCTGGCCCGTCGCCGCGCCATTACCCCTGGTTCCCGCCCAGCAACCCAGCGATCGAATCGTCGTCGCAGGTCTCCCAGAACCCGCCTACGACATCCTCCAGATGCTGGAGCGACTCCGCCCGGAACAGCACATCCTGATATTTCGTGATGTCGTACTGCGTCGTGCCCATCACCCGAAGGTCCAGCGGCCGGATGTCCATGCCACGGAACTCCTCGATCTCCCCGTACGAGGACAGGATGCCCGCCCCGTACGCCTTGAGCTCCGGCCCTTCGCTCATCACGCCGAACTCCAGCGTGAACCAGAACACCTTAGACACGAACTCCAACGCCGGCTCGCTCTCCACCCGCCGAGCCGCGGCGCCGGCGAGCCGGTAGAGGGCCGCGTACCGGTCGTGGGCCAGCGCGTTGGCGTGCCCGATGACCTCGTGGATGATGTCCGGCTCCGGCGTGTAGAACGGCACGGAATGGTGGCGGATGTACTGGGTGGAGTGGAAGTACCCGTCCGCGAGCACGCCGTAGAAGTCACGCAACGGGACGAGCCCGGCAGCCGGCAGGTAGCGGAACCCGGTCAGCGGCGACAACAGCCCGCTGACCTCCTCAAGCTGCGGGATCCGGTCGTCGGGCAGGCCGAGCCGCTCCGCCCCTTCGAGGTACTCGGCGGTGGCGTACTTGGCGTGCTTGACCGCCAGCTCCCTGGTGACCAGCGCCCAGATGCCGTGCTCCTGCTCGGTGTACTCGGCAGCGGGGATCGGCGTGCCCTTGCGGTGGTTCACAGCCAGCTGCGCGATGGCGTTGCGCCTGGCCCGGTAGACCGGGTCCGCGAAGCCGGGATGGGAGGACGCCAGCTCGACCACGACCGAACCGTCATCCTGCTCCGCGACCGGGGCGAAATACTGCGCTTCCTCGAACATGCACCAGATGACAGCAACTCCACGAAAATCTGGCAAGAGCGCTGTCTCCGACTGGTCGATACGCTAAGTACCGCATGACCGAACGTGCATGAGATGGACGAATCGCACAGTCGCCGAGGAGGCTCCCGTGGACGAGCTGGATGCCAGGCTCCTGGTGACCATGCGGGCCCATCCCCGCATCGGCCTCACCGAGACCGCACGCCTCCTGGGCGTCGCCCGGGGCACCGTACAGGCACGGGTGGAGAAGCTGATGGCGCGAGGCGTCATCGAAGACTTCGGTCCCACGGTGTCACCCGCTCTCGCGGGATACCCGATCCTGGCGTTCGTCTGGCTGCAGATCGCCCAGGGGCGCCTGACGGAGGCCGTCCATGCGTTGCACAGCGTGCCGCAGATCTTGGAGGTGCACGGTACGAGCGGGCAGCACGATCTGCTCTGCCGGGTGGTGGCGAGAAGCACCGACCACCTTCAGGAGATCATCGCCGCCGTGCTGGCCTCACCTGCGGTACAGCGCACGGACAGCACGATCGCCCTCTCCACACAGATCCCCTACCGCATCGAGCCGCTCCTCCAGACCCAGGAAGCGGCCGAGCGCTGACGGTCTCGGCTGTCCGAAGACACGAAGACGGCCATCGCACGATCCTTCGAGTGCATGACCTGGACTGAAGGGGAACCCCGCGATGGCCGCCGAACACCAGTGTGCCGCCTCGCCGTCCGCCACGGCGCCCATTTCCATCAACTCCCTGAACCGGCGCGACCTCAAAGCGTGACATTCAACCGCCCATGGGTCCCAGACAGCCACGAGCCCCCGCTAGGTCACATAAAACCCGAGCAGCAGAACCGGACCAGGAGAACAGAAGAACCCGAGCACGCGAGCTTGGCCAGTACGCGCCCCCTTGGCCGGTACGCGCCCCGCCTCATGTCGCATGCAGCAGCGGCCGGCCTCATGCACCTCAGGCATACGAGGGCTCAAGGAGATCACCTGGTTCGCAGCAGCATGATTCACGACATGCGGACTGGCACACGCAGATTCACGACATGCCCAATTGACGCCGCACTGAAGGCAGCAGACACATAACCAGTCCGCCGGCACAAGCCGACGCCCACCCGAACCCAAATGTCCGTAGCCGACGCCGACCCGAGCCCAAATGTCCGTCCCAAGCAGGGACCAGACCTGATACCGGTCGATTGCGGGCATGCGAAAGGGGCCCACACAGGCCCGGCACGAATGCCAGACCCGCATGGACCCCCATCAAAAGATTGTCCGGCGGTGACCTACTCTCCCACACCCTCCCGAGTGCAGTACCATCGGCGCTGGGAAGCTTAACTTCCGGGTTCGGAATGTAACCG
>NZ_JBEXDT010000045.1:0-9943 GCF_040605905.1 Nonomuraea sp. NPDC005501
GGCGGCGGACACGGCGGCGGCGGGCATGCGGCTGCGCCGCGCGGAGGACGTCCGCGCGTGCGCGGCGCTCGGCGCCGAGCACGCGCACCTGGACTTCACCGACGCCCTGTACCGGCGCACCGCCGACGGGTCGCCCCGCTGCGCCGTCGGGGAGGACCTGTTCTCGGCGCCGGGAACGGACGACGTCGCGCTGGAGAAGGCCGTGGCCGGCGAGCTGGGCGGCTGGATCGCCCGGCTGGCCCCGGTGGAGGTGCACGCGCCCGCGGCGGTCGGTGGCCACCTCGACCACGTGCTGACCGCCCGCGCCTGCGCGTCGGCGCTGCGCGACGCCGCGTCCACGCCACGGGCGCGCTGGTACGAGGACCTGCCGTACGCGCTCGAACCGGCGGCGGAGCCGTCGGAGCCCGCCTCCGCCGCCCGCGGCCGGCCGGCCGTCTCACCCCTGACCGGCGAGGACTGGCGGCGCAAGATCGCCGCCGCCGCCGCGTACCGGTCGCAGCACCCCATGCTCTGGGACGACGACTGGCCGGACCGGCTGCTGGCGCACGCCCGCGAGGCCGGCGGGGGAACGCCCGGCGAACGCCACTGGGAGGCCGCCCCGGGCCCGAACGGAGATCATTGACATGCCCGTGAAGCCCGTTGATAGCATCCTGCCCGTCTCCGGAGCCGGAGGTCACATGGCCGTCGCCCAGCAAGACCAGCGTGACTCGCACGAACCCGTCCCCTCGCCGTCCGTCCGGGCCTTCGACGTCCCCGGCGACCCGGCGGCCTGGCTGCCCGCCGCGTCGCGGGCCCTCGCCGCCGACGGCGCCGTCCTGCTCACGGGCACCGGCCTGGCCGGCAGGGCCCGTGACGTCGGCCGGCGCATGCTCGGCGAGGTCCCGCTGCTGGTGGAGCACCACGACGCGCTGATGGCCTACGACGACGGCCACATGCGGCACCGGCCCCCCGGCGGGCGAGACGGGCACGTCGCGGCGTTCCTGGGGCACCCGGCCGTGCTCGCCCTGTGCGGGGCGTCGCTGGCCGCCCCGCGCGTGATCAGCTACCACGGTCACACCGTGCTCCCCGGCTCCTCGCCGCAGCCGGTCCACGCGGACTGGGAGCCGCTGTGGCCGGAGGCGCGGGTCGACCACCCGCCGTTCATGCTGGCCGTCAACATCGCGCTGGTGGACACCGGCGAGCGCAACGGCAGCATCGAGGTCTGGCCGGGCACCCACGCGCTCGCCTCCCAGGACGTCTACCGGCACGGCTCGCTGTGCGTACGGGAGGACCTCCTGGAGGAGCGGCGGCGCGAACGACCGCCCGAGCGCGTCCCGATGAGCCCCGGCGACGTGCTGGTCCGCGACGTGCGGCTGTGGCACCGGGGCACCCGGAACACCACGGAAACCGCCCGCCCCATGCTGTGGCAACTGCTGGCCGCGCCGTGGCTGCGCGCCGAGCCGTCCGTGCTCCTGGAGGAGGACGTGCGCGGCGAGGTCGAGGCGCTGCCCGTCGACGTGGCCGCCGCGTACGTCGGCCACCCGGTCGGCGCCCTGTCCGACGGCGAGGCGGAGTGACCGCCCCGGCGCCCTCAGCCTCTGCCCCTTCCCCGTCCAACGCCCAGGGAGGCCGCTTGCCGTCCGAGGTTCGCCTGATCACCGATCAGGACATCGAAGAGGTGCTCGTCCTGTGGGGACTCAACGCCGGGGAGCACGTCCCCCTGCTCTCCTACGACCGGTGGGGGCCGGGCGTGGCGGTGCCCGCGCGGCCCGAGGTGGCGGAGGTGGAGGCGTTCACCCGTGACCCCCTCGACGGGACCAGGGACCTGCTGCGTGCCGCGCTCACCGACGAGCTGTCGTTCTGCCTGGTGGCCGCGTCCGCGAACGGGATCGACGGGTTCCTGACCGGGGAGCTCCACACCCAGTCCGTCAACGATTTCCGCATCGGCTCCATCCGCGAGCTGTACGTCCGCCAGGAGGACCGGCGCCGCGGCATCGGCTCCGCGCTGGTGGAGGGCGCGATCGAGGAGTTCCGGCGGCGGCGGGCGCGGATGTTCCGCGTCGAGGTCAACCCCGACTGGAAGGACGGCATGGCGTTCTGGCGGGCGCGGAGCGCGTGGCTGCAGGACGCGGTGGTCTTCAACCACTACGAGTGAACCGCCCACCCACCCGCGACACGCCCAGGAGAGCATGATGAGCCTGCAGAACGACGGTGTCACAGTGGCCGCCGAGGACTCCACGCCGATCGCCGGCGACCCGGTCGCGCTGCGGCGGCGCCTCCGGGAGGACGGCATGCTCCTGTTCCGGGGGCTGCTGCCCGAGGCGCGGCTGGCCGAGCTGCGCGCCCGCTTCACCGAGGTGCTGCGCCGGCACGACTGGCTGGCCACCGGCGAGGACACCGACGGTGACGGCGGTCTGCGTCCGGCCGCGAACCGCCGTGACGGCAGCCCGCGCTGGTGGCGCATGTACGAGGACCTGCAGCGGGTCGAGCTGATGCACGAGCTCGCGCACGCCCCGCGGCTCGTCGAGGCGATGCGGGCCGTCCTCGGCAAGCCGCTGCTGAACCACACGCGGCGCCAGGTCAGCCTCGTCCACCCGGGCTTCTGGATCCCGCCGCACCAGGAGCACACCTACGTCCAGGGCACCCCGGACGTGCTGACCGCCTGGGTGCCCTTCACCGCGTTCCCCGAGGACGGCGGGACCCTGCGCGTGCTGCGGGAACGCTCCGTGCCGGGCGTGCGGCCGCTGACCGTGCTCGACACCGGCGGGGTCGAGGCCGTCGTGGAGCCGGGGGAGGGCGACTGGTGGCGGGCCCCGGCGCTGGGGCCGGGCGACGTGGTCGTGATGCACGCGCTGGCGACGCGGGCCCTGGACGAGAACGTCTCGCCGTACCTGCGGGGCGCCGTCGAGTACCGCTACCAGTCCTCGCGCGAGCCGGTCTGCTTCGCCTCGCTCCGTCCGCACCACTACCCCCGGGTGCCCGGCTGGGAGGAGCTGGCGGCCGGCTGGTCCGAGCGGCGCTGGCTGCGGGTGCCGTTGCGGGTGCGGCAGGTGGACTTCCTGCTGCCCGACCGGCAGGAGAGCTGGCACGAGCTCCTGCCCCGGCCCGTCTCGCGGCTCGTCGACGTGGAGCCCGGCCGGACGTGACAGCATCAGGCCGGTCCACGACAGGGGGCGGGGCCGGCGCGGCCCGGGTGGCGATCCGGCTCTGCTACGAGGCGTCGCCCAGGCTGCTGGTCCTCGTGCTGCTGCTGTCCACGGCGGTGTCCGCGTTGCCGGCGGCGCTGCTGCTCATCGTGCGCGAGATCGTCGACGCCTTCACGACCGGCGAGGACGGCCGCGCGACGGTGTGGATCCTCGTGCTCGGCGGCCTGACCGCGCTGCGCGTCGCGCTGGGCGCGATGCTGTCCGTGCGCCGCGAGGAGCTGACCGAGCTGGTCGGCATCACCTCCGAGCAGCGGCTGCTGCGGGTCACCGGGTTTGCGCCGCTGGAGCGGTTCGACGACCCGGCCTGGTACGACGCGGTCGCGCGGGCGCATGACGGGGTGACCTGGCGGCCGGCCGCCATCGCCGGCATCCTCATCGAGCTGGGCGGCCAGATCGTCTCCCTGGCCGGCATGGTGGGCGTGCTGGCCGTCCTGGACGTCCGGCTCATCGGCCTGGCCCTGCTCGCCGGGGTGCCGCTGCTGGTGCAGCGGCGGATGGAGGCCCGCGCCGTCTACCTGGCGCGCCGGGGCATCACCGAGCTGGAGCGCCGCCGCGACTACCTCACCGAGCTGCTCGTACGCCACGATCTCGCCAAGGACGTGCGCAGCTACGCGCTGGCCGCGCCGTTCGCGGAGATGCACGACGCCGTCAGCCGGCGCGCGCTGCGGGCCGTGGTCGCCGCGAGCCGGCACAACGTGAGCCGCGGGCTGGTCGCGGGGATGCTCAGCGCCGTGTGCCTCGTCGTCGCGTACTTCCTCGCCGCCGGCCAGGCGTCGTCCGGCGCGCTGACGGCGGCCGAGCTGCTCCTCGTCTTCACCGCGTTCAGCACGCTCATGAACAGCACCGTGGACCTGTTCACCATCGTCGTGGACATCGAGGAGCACGCGGCGTACCTCACCGACTTCGTCGCGCTCGCGTACGGCCCGCAGCCGCCCGCCGAACGCCCGTCGGAGAGGCCGCCGGCCCTCTCCGGCGTGCCGCCCACGGTGGAGTTCCACCAGGTCGGGTACGCCTACGCAGGTGGGCCTCCGGTGCTGCGCGGGGCGTCGTTCACGCTCCTGCCGGGCGAGTTCGCCGTGCTGGTGGGGCCCAACGGGGCCGGCAAGTCCACGCTGGTCAAGCTCCTGCTCGGGCTGCTCAGCCCGGTCAGCGGGCGGATCCTGGTCGACGGCGCCGACGTGGCGGACCTGGACCCGGTCCGGCTGCGGGAGCTGGTCGGCGTGCTGTACCAGGAGTACGGGCGTTACGAGTTCTCGGTGGCCGAGTCGGTCCGGCTGGGCCGGGCGGACCGGCCGCTGGACCGCGACCGGCTCGGCTTCGCGCTGCGGGCCAGCGGGCTCAGCCACGTGGTCGAGCAGCTGCCGCTCGGAGCCGACAACCCGGTGGGCCGGCTGTTCCCCGGGTCCCGGGAGCTGTCCGGCGGCCAGTGGCAGCGGCTGGCCCTGGCCAGGGTGCTCTACCGCGACGCGCCCGTGTGGGTGCTGGACGAGCCCACGGCGGCGCTCGACGTGCAGGCCGAGACCGCGCTGATCCAGCGGCTGCGCGCCGAGCGCGGCAGGCGGACCGTGCTGCTGATCACCCACCGGCTGGAGACGGCGCAGGCCGCCGACCGCGTCCTCGTGCTGGACGACGGGGTGCTGGTGGAGCACGGCTCCCACGACGAGCTGATCGCGCGCGGCGGCAGCTACGCCCGGCTGTGCGCCGAGTACGCCGCCCGATCGGCCTCCTGACCCGCCAGGGCCTCCGTGGGTGTGGTCTAGCCGGCGGCCTTGCGCTGGGCGGTGGCGGCCAGGAACTCCAGCACGCACCGGTTGGCCACCAGCGCGGTGACGTCGGCGTGGTCGTAGGGGGGAGCGACCTCCACGACGTCCAGGCCGACGACGTCGGTGGCGCGGACGAGATCGCGGATGCCGGCCAGCAGCTCGCGGCTCGTGAGCCCGCCGGGCTCGGGGGTGCCGGTGCCGGGCGCGTACGACGGGTCGAGGACGTCGATGTCGATGGAGATGTAGACCTTGCCGGTCACGGTGGAGATCACCTGCTGGACGATGTCCGTGAGCCCGGTCTCGTCCACGTCCATCATGGTCCAGTGCTCGACGCCGTGCTCGCCCGCCCAGGCGAAGGTCTCCCGGGACGGGCCGTAGCCGCGCAGCCCGATCTGGAACACCTGGTTGGTCAGCCCCTCCTCGATGACCCGCCGGACGGCCGTGGCGTGGGTGAGCAGGCGCTCCGGGCCGCCGTCCCAGGTGTCGGCGTGGGCGTCCCAGTGCACGAAGCTGACCGGCCCGTGCTTGTCCGCCACCGCCCGCAGGACCGGGAGCAGCACCGAATGGTCGCCTCCGAGCACGACGACCCGCTCGGCCACGGGCATGAGCTCGCGCAGCCACTTCTCGGCGGCGTCGAGGTTGCGGTCATGCTGTCCGGGCGTGACGGGCACGTCGCCCACGTCCACGATGCGCAGGTGCTCGAAGACCTCGGTCTCCAGCCCGACGTGGTAGAGGTTGCCGGAGATGAGGGCCGACGCCTCACGGATGGCCGCGGGGCCGAAGCGCGCGCCCGGCCGCCCGCCGGTCCCCGAGTCGATGGGGACGCCCAGCACGACCACGTCACTCGGACGCCCCTCGAACCTTCCGTCATTTGACGGGGGAATGTCATGAAACGTCCGCGTGGGCACTCATATCCCCAATCGCACACTTGTCACTTTGGTTATCGGTCGGCAGCATAGGTCAAAGATCGCGCGCACAACACCGTCCGCCAGCAGTGGCCATATGGGAGGAAATCTCATCTCTCGTTCTGCTATTGGGGAAATATCCGGACAGTGGGCCGATGCGTGGGCGCGGCCGATCCACAAGGCGTACCGCGACGGCACCGACCGGGCGGTGAGCCCCGCGAGCACGTTCGGCAGGGTGTCGCCGGCCATGGCCGTCGCCGGCATCACCCGCGTGGCGAACGTGACGGGCATGGACCGCATCGGCATCCCGGTCTGGTGCGCGATCCGCCCCGCCTCGCGCAGCCTCGCCGTCTCGCAGGGCAAGGGCGTCACCGCGGACGCGGCGAGGGTGTCGGCCGTCATGGAGTCGCTCGAACTCTGGCACGCCGAGACCCACCACCTCCCGCTCCGCTACGACACCTACCGCGCGCTCGCCGCCTCCGGCGAGGCAGTCCTCGACCCGGCGACCCTCGTCCGCTGCCCCTGCAGCGAATACGCCCCGGACCGCCCCATGCGCTGGGTACGCGGCTGGGACCTGCTCCGGCGCGAGCCGGCGTGGGTGCCGTACGAGGCGGTGCACTGCGACTGGCGGCTGCCGGTCGCGCCCGGCGACCACGCCGTGCAGAACGGCTCCAACGGCCTGGCCTCCGGCAACAGCCTCATCGAGGCCACGGTCCACGCCCTGTGCGAGCTGGCCGAGCGGGACGCCATCGTGGCCGCGCAGGACGCCGGCGACCTGCTCGCCCCGCGGCGGATGGTGCGGCCCGAGTCGATCGGCGACGCCTCCTGCCTGGCCCTCCTCGAACGGTTCCGTCACGCCGGGATCGACGTGCTCGTCTGGGACCTCACCACGGAGACCGGGGTGCCGGTCTTCAACTGCCTGGCCCTGGAGACCGACACGCCCTGGTACCACCCGCTGCCGCAGACGCAGGGCTCCGGCTGCCATCCCCGCCGGTCCGTCGCGCTGTCCCGCGCGCTCACGGAGGCGGCGCAGGCCCGCGCCACCGTGATCGTGGGGTCCCGCGACGACATCGGCCGCGACCGGCAGAGCTGGTACTTCGACCCCGAGCAGCGGCGCGCCGTGGGCGACGCCGTACGGGACCGGCCGCTGCGCGACTACGGCGAGGTGCCCGACGTCGACCATCCGACGATCAACGAGGACCTGGACTGGCTGCTCACCCGGCTGGCGGCCTCGGGAGCCGGCTCCGCCGTGGTCGTGGACCTGACGATCGAGGACCTGGGCGTCCCGGTCGTCAAGGCGGTCGTACCCGGACTGCGGTGGCGGCCATGGGAGGAATGAGCGCGGCGTCCCGGCGCCCGCCGGTGATCTTCCTGGGGCCCACGCTGCCGGTCGAGCGGGCCTCCCGCATCCTGCGAGCCGACTACCGGCCGCCCGCCGAGCTGGGGAGCGTCTACCGCGCGGCCGACGAGCGCCCGGCGGCCATCGGCATCGTGGACGGCTACTTCGAACGGGTCCCCGCCGTGTGGCACAAGGAGATCCTTTACGCCCTCTCCCTCGGCATCCGGGTGTACGGGGCGGCGAGCATGGGGGCGTTGCGGGCGGCGGAGCTGGCCCCGTTCGGCATGATCCCGGTGGGGGAGGTGGCGCGGCAGTACCGCCTCGGCCTCCTGACCGACGACGACGAGGTGGCGGTGCTGCACGCCCCCGCGCAGGGCGGGTACCGGACGCTGTCCGAGCCGATGGTGAACATCAGGGCGACGCTCGACGCGGCCGTCCGCGCGTCCGTGATCGGCGAGAACGTCGCCGCGGCGCTGACGACCCGCGCGAAGAACCTGTTCTACCCGGACCGGGACTGGCAGACGCTCCTCGACCCTGCCCATGCTGACCACGCCGATGATGCCGGGTCGGGTGATCACGAGGCGCGCGAGCAGCTCGACCGGCTGCGCGCCTGGCTGCCGGCGGGCGCGGTGGACCAGAAGCGGCTGGACGCCGAGCGGCTGCTGGCGGAGATGGGACGGTGGCTCGCCACGGGCGACGGCCCGCCGCAGGCACCGCCGGTGCCGTTCGAGCAGACGGAGAACTGGCGGGATTTCGTCGTGGGCGACGTCGCTCCGGGCGGCCCCGCGGCGGACGGCACGTCGCCGCGGCCCTCTGCGGCAGGCGGCTCCCCACGGCAAGCTCCACGAGAGGAGTCCAGGGCAGTGAACGGTGACGGCAGGCCGGGAATCCGGGACAGGTCCGAGACAGGCGCCCGCCCGCCGGCCCGCGCGGTCGGGCGCCCGGCGGAGGTGCCACGACGTCACGTCTCCGACATCGGCGACGTCCGCGAGCTGGAACGCATGCGCCGGCCCGTCCTCATCGAGGGAGCGCTGGACGACTGGCCCGCCCTCGAACGCTGGAAGCCCGGCTACCTCCGCGAGCGGACCGGGCAGACACGGGTGCCCGTCGAGTTCTACCCCTCCGGGTCCTACTACGGCGGCTGGGTGCACGCGCCGCTGCGCATGGACCGCTACCTCGACATCCTCACCTCGCCGGGGGAGGCCGAGCGCTGCTATCTCGCCCAGGTGCCGCTGCTCGACCTGCTGCCGGAGCTGGCGGACGACCTGTCGGTGCCCGGCTGCCTGGCAGGGGGACCCGAGCTGGGGCTGGCGCTGTTCCTCGGCCGGGACACGGTGACCGCCCTGCACTACCACAGCAACGAGCAGGCCCTGCTGTGCCAGGTGAGCGGCGCCAAGGAAGTGCTCCTGTATCCGCCGCGGGATCACCGCTTCCTGAGTTATCACCCGTGGTATTCGTACCGGTTCAATTTCAGCCGTATTGATTTCTCGGCATTGCCGGACACGCCGGATTCTCCGCTGCGGCGGACCAGCCCGCTGCGGTGCACCGTACGGGCGGGCGAAGCGCTTTACATCCCCCTTTACTGGGGGCATCTCGTGGAGGGGCCGGGGCTCACGTCGTCGGTCACGTTCTTCTGGCGGCCCACCGCCGGGCGCACCTGGTGGCCGCCCGCGATGCGGCTGCGCGCGGCCGTGGGCGGGGCCGTGCGGCGGCGGTTCGTCAGCCCCGTCAGTGAGGCGTTCAACCGCCGGTTCGGCCTCAACGACTGACCCGCCCGGCCCCGGCCAGCCACCCTTCGAGAACCGCCAGCCGGGCCGCCACCAGCGGCTCCACCGGTCCGCCGCCGGGGGCGAGGATCCCGTGGTCGAGGCAGAGCGGGAACGCGCCCACTCCGAACCCCCGCTCCGGCTCCCACGCCGTCCCGGGCCCCGGTGCGGGCTTCAGCGGTACGGGCGTGGAGGGGAGCGCGCCTCGGGCGGTGCGGGGTACGAGTGAGACGACCAGGGCGGCGCGCCGCAGGTGGGATGCGGGCAGGGACGCGTCGTAGCGGGCGTTCGGCGGCAACCGGAGCGCCCACGCGGTGAAGGCCGGGTCCAGGAACGGCGACCTGCGCGGGACGGCGGCGGCAGCGGCCACGGCGGCCGGGAGCGGCCCCGCGAAGCGCGCCATGCGGGCCAGCGCGTACGCCCGGACCGGGTCCCGCTCCCCGGCGACACGCTCGACCAGCCGGCTGATCCAGGCCGCCGTCCACGTCTCCACCCGCGCGAGCCGTTCCGGCGCCAGCACGCGCGGCGCCTCCGTCAGCGCGTCGGCGAACGGCGCCAGCGCCACCTGCAACCTGGCCCGGAGCCGGCGGGCCCGCGGCCCCCGACCCAGCACGGCCGCGGCGTCCGCGAGGACCGCGGCGGCCCCCTCCCCACGCCATCGGTCCGCGAGCCCCCGGCGGACGGCCGTCAGCCCGGCCAGGCCGGACGGCACCGCTACGGGGCCCGCCTGGAGGAGCTCCTCGCAGCCGTCGGCGATGAGGATCAGCGTCGCGCCGAGCCGGGCGGCCCGGACCTCGGCCGCCCGCACCAACGCCGTCCGCGCCAGATCCGGGGCGACGGGATTCCACACGGCGCCATGCCCGCCGGACCCCCGCTCCCCGTCCTTCAGAGACCCCGGGCCGCTCCCGGCCCCGACGGGCGGGCCGCTCCCGGGTGCTGAGCCGCCCCCAGGCCCGGACCGCCCGTCACTTGCGGCTCGGAACAT
>NZ_JBEXDT010000045.1:10042-10156 GCF_040605905.1 Nonomuraea sp. NPDC005501
GGGGGCCGCTCCCAGGGCCGGACCGCCCGTCACTTGCGGCTGGGAACATGGGGCCGCTCCCAGGGCCGGACCGCCCGTCACTTGCGGCTGGGAACATGGGGCCGCTCCCAGGGC
>NZ_JBEXDT010000045.1:10252-65968 GCF_040605905.1 Nonomuraea sp. NPDC005501
ACGCCGGACCGCCCGTCACTTGCGGCTGGGAACACGGGGCCGCTCCCAGGGCCGGACCGCCCGTCACTTGCGGCTGGGAACACGGGGCCGCTCCCAGGGCCGGACCGCCCGTCACTTGCGGCTGGGAACACGGGGCCGCTCCCAGGCCCGGACCGCCCGTCACTTGCGGCTCCGAACATGGGGCCGTTGTCGGGGCCGGGCAGCCGGTCGCTCTCGGCGAGCAGGAAGCGGTGGCGGCCGCCGAGCGCCGCGAGAACCCGTTGCGTGGGTACGGCCGCGCTCGCGCCGTCCGGGCCCGGATGGTCGGCGATCACGACGGTCACCTCCACGCCGAGCTCCCGTCCCACCGCGTCCGCCGCCGCCAGCAGCGCCGTCGCGCCCAGGCTCCCGTCGTGTAGGACGGCCACCGTCCGGTGCGCCCCGACGGCCTGCCGCACGGCGTCCCGCAGTCGTTCCCCCAGCTCCCGCGGATCGGCCGCGCCCCGTTCCGACACGCCGAGCCGTTTCCCCACGTCCCGCGCGTCCGCCGGGCGTCCCCCGGTCGCGTCGTACGGGCCGCCCGGGGCGTCGGAGGCGGCGGTGTCCGCCCAGGGAGACGCCGGATACAGTCCCAGCGCCAGCGACGGGCGCGACAGGTACAAGGCGAGCGCGTCCGCGTCGATCCGTCGCGGGGCCTCGTCGTGGCGGCCGCCGTCCGAGTCCAGCGGGCCGTACCCGGGCGAGCCGGGGACCGGCCGGCTCATGCCGTACCCCCGGCCGAACCGCGGGCCCCGCGGTCCTCCGCGCCCCGCAGCCACAGCTCCACCGCGCTGGCCGTCGCGATCTCGAACGTGTCCCTGCACCGCGTCCGCCAGTCCGGCCGCAGCAGCCCACGCTCCACGGCCAGCGACGGCTCCACCCGCGCCAGCCGCCAGTAGCGGGCGTACGACTGCGAGCCGCGCTGCCGGTAGGGCGGCAGCACCGCCCCGATCCCGTCCGGGAGCAGGTCGGCGACCAGCCGTTTCCTGCGCAGGTACTCGTTCTCGTACGCCCCCGAGTAGCGGGCCGCCTGCGGCAGGTGGAAGGCGTACTCGGCGAAGGCGGGGTCGTAGTACGGCGCGGCCTCGGGCAGCTCGGTGGCGGGCACCATGACGTCGTACGGGAACGTCCGGTGGATCATCAGCGCCTCCGCCCACGACGCGCCCGCCTCGGCGGCGACCCTCGCCGACTCCCGCCGGTAGTCGTCCTCCCACGCGCACGCCTGCGCGTGGACGTCCTCCGACAGCAGCGCGGAGCCGTGCTCCTGCAGCCGGCGCGGCCAGGCGGTCGGCCAGTAGAGCGCGGAGGAGACCCTGCGGTTGAGCCGCCCGGCCAGCAGCGCCGTCAGCTCCCGCACGGGCGGCCCGCCACCCGCGGAGGCGTCCCGCAGGTAGGCGGTCAGGTCACCGAACGAGCCGGGGCGGAGCAGCCGCGCCGCCATGTAGCCGGGCGCCTCCAGCAGCTGGTCGGCGCCGCTGCCGTGGAGGAGTACCTGCGCTCCGGCCTCCGCGGCCAGCTCGGCCATGCCGCGGTGCAGCCGGGGGAAGCCGTCGAAGCGCGGGCCGTGCGCGCACCAGTCCGGCTCCGGCCAGCGCCGGGGGGCCGGGTCCACCCGCAGGTGCGGGCAGCGCAGCCCCAGGAACTCCAGCAGCCGGTCCACCACGACCTTGGGGCGGCGGCCACGGTCGTCGGGGATGTCCATGGTGACGGTCAGCAGGCGCCGGTCGGTACGGCGGCAGACCCGGGCGGTGACGGCGAGGAGGGCGGCGGAGTCGAGCCCGCCCGAGGTGGCGACGGCGACGTGCTCCCGGTCGCCGATGGCCCGTTCGACCGCGGCTTCGAGCCGGTCGCGCAGCTCGTCCGGGCGGGCGTGGCCGCGCGGCCGGGGCGGAGCGTGCCTGACCCGTTCCAGCCCCGCCCACGGCGAGGCCGGGAACAGGTCGGTGCTCAGCCCCGGCCAGGTGAACCAGGTGGCCAGCGCGGCCAGGGAGTAGGCGCCCCCGGAGGCGGGTGGGCCACCGGCACGCCCGGAGCCGGTCTCGCCGCCGGGGGCCGACGGGGCCGCGGTGCCTTCGGAGCCGGCCTCCCGGTAGACAGGGTGGGTGACGAAGGGGGCGAGCCGGTCGGAGGTGGCGGCGTAACGGAAGGAGGGGGCGGGAGCGGGTTCCGGGGCGGCGGTCTGCTGCGGAGGGGAGGTCTGCTCCGGGGCGGTGGTGGAGGCGCGCTCCGGGATGGAGGAGCGTTGCTGGGCGGGGATGTGCCCGGGGATGGCGTCAGGGTGCGGGGGGCTGGTCACGTGCGCCTCTTTCGAAGGTGGAAGGCGAGCTGGCGCCCCACCACCCGGGCGAGCCGGATCCGGTTGGCGGGGCGGGTGATGCCGTGGCCCTCGCCGGAGAGCACCAGGCAGTGGTGGGGGTGGCCGTGCCCGGCGAGCGCGGCGGCCATGGCGGTGGCGTGCGTCGAGGGGACCAGCGGGTCGTCCCCGCCGTGCACGAGCAGCACCGGCGTGTGGCAGGCGGCGGCGTGGGTGAGGGGCGAGCGGGCGCGCAGCAGCTCGGCGTCCTCGTCGGGGTCGCCGATACGGTGCAGGAAGTGCGCGCGCTCGTGGTGTGACGACTCCCGCACATGCCGGACGAACGCCACCAGGTCGGTGGGCGCGCACACGGCCACGGCCAGGGCGAACGCCTTCGGCCGGGCGGTCGCGGCCATGAGCGCCGCGTACCCGCCGTACGACTGCCCCATGACGGCCACCCGGTCCGGGTCGGTGTGCCCCTCGGCGACCGCCCACCGCAGCGCGTCCTCCAGGTCGTCCTGCATCGCGCCGCCCCACTCCCCGCGGCCCAGGTCCAGGAAGCGGGTGCCGTACCCCTCGGAGCCGCGGAAGTTGACGCGCAGGGACGCGTAGCCGCGCTCGGCCAGCCACTGCGCCTCGGGGGACAGGCCCCACGAGTCGCGCGACCACGGGCCGCCGTGCACGAGCAGCACGGTCGGGTACGGCGGTGCGGCTCCGCCGGTCGGGGTGACCAGGTAGCCGTCGAGCGTCAGGCCGTCGCGCGCCGGGATGGCGACCGTGAGCGTGGGCGCGACCCTGACACCGGACGTCACCCGCCTGGCCGCGCCGGGACCGAGCCGGGCCGCCGCGGAGAGGAGGTGGGTCGCCGCGCGGCGTGCCGGGCCGGGAGCACCCCGCTCCACGGGGACCGGGAGGGCGGTGTTCGCGGCGCGGTCCCAGAGGAGGTGGCGGGGCGGGGTCTCGCCGTCGTCGATCCGTACCAGCCAGGTGGTGTTGTCCCGGGTCAGGCCGGCGAGCTGGAGCTCGCCCGGGTGACGCGCGCCGAGACCGTCCAGGTCGGCGGCCAGGCCCGGGGCGAGCGCCCGGTGCTCCTGGCGGGCCCCGGACACCAGCGCGAGCTGGGGGAGCCGCGTCACCGGGTGCAGGACGACGTCCAGGTCGTGCTCGCCGTCGTCCAGCACGGTGCGCACCTTCCCGGTACGGAGGTCCAGCAGCCGCACGCCGAGGAAGCCGCCGCGGCAGGGTCCGGACAGGTAGAGACCGTGGCCGTCCGCCGTGACGTCGACCGGGTGGGTGACCAGCGAGCCGGGCGGCCCGGACCGCCACACCTCCCGCCGGCCGTCCGCCCCCGCCGCCATCAGGCTCTCCTCCGTCCGGGCCGGCGCGTGCACGACGAGGGAGCCGTCGGTGGCGCGGGTGGTGGCGGCGCACAGCCGGTCGCCGGGGTCGCTGAACAGGCGGCCCGTTCCGGCGTCCACCGGCACGCGACGGGCCGGGACGGAGGGCGCCGCCAGGAGGTGCCACGCCCGCCGCCCCTCCACGTCGGCGCCCCCCAGCAGCAGGCTCCGCAGCCGCGGCTGGTCGCGGTCCACGACGTGGATCTGCGCGAGACCCTCCGGCGTGACGTCCGTGGTGCGGCCCGTGGCCTCGTCGTACACGATGGCCCGTTGAGGATCGCCGCCCACGACCGCCAGGACCGCGCCGCCCTCGGGCCACCAGGCGTGGTCCACGATCGGGGCGCGGCCGAGCGGGAGCCTGCGCACGCCCTCCTCGGGCCGCCAGACGAACAGCCCCGGCTCTCGCTCGCTCTGCCAGCTCACCGCCCGGCCGTCGGGCGACAGGGCGAGGTGGACCGCCGGCTCCGCGCCGAACCACCTGCGTTCCGCGCCGCGCATGCTAGCGGGCGGCCACCGGCTCGGCGCCGGCCTCCAGCGCACCCGCCACCCACCGCTCCACGTTGCGCACCACGATGGGCAGCCGCGGATGGAGCCGCTCCAGGTCGAGCCGGTCCATGGGCCGGATCAGTCCCAGCTCCTCGACCAGCAGCGGCCCCTCGGGCAGCACGTCGAGCACGTAGCGCCGGAAGGCGTCCGAGTAGCTCTGCTTGTACTCCGGCAGCAGCGGCCGCAGCGCGGCGGGCAGCAGCCGCAGGTGCAGCGCCTTGTACCACTGGTACGGGTACGGCCCCTCGGCCCGGAACCGGGAGGCGGGAGGCAGCCCGAAGGCGTACCTGACGAACCCCTCGTCGACGAACGGGGAGCGCTGCCGGATGGGCGCGCCGAGCGGATGCGCGTCGTACGCCCACGGGAAGATCGAGTCGTACAGGCTGGCCGTCGCCCAGTCGCCGCCCGCCGCCCGGAACGACTCGAACCTGTCGGCCAGCCAGCTCGCGGTCCAGTTCCCGACCGACTCCTCATAGGCGGCGGTCAGCACCGAGGGGCGCCCGCTCTCGACCACCTCGTGCAGCGCGGTCGCCACGTACAACTGGAAGGACGTCTGCGGGGGCAGCCGCCGCGCCACCAGCGCCGCCGCCTCGCCCGCCACCTCCACCAGGGAGTCGCCCCGGCCGAACGCCGCCAGGTAACGGCGCAGGTCACGCCACCGGCGTCCGCGCGCCAGAGGGGCGGACAGGTGGTTCCAGGCGCCGAGCACCTCGTCGCCGCCCTGGCCGCTGAGCAGGACGGTCGCCCCGACGGCGGCGGCGTGGTCCACGGTGGCCTGGTGCAGCCGTGTGTAGTAGTCGTGCCGCGGGCCCAGCGGCGACCACGCCGGCTCGGGCAGCTCCCGCCACTCGGCGGGCAGGACGTGCAGGTCGCAGGAGATGCCGAGGGCCTGGAGCTGCCGATGGACCATGCCGGCGGTGGCCCTGCCGAACTGGTCGCGCAGGTTCCACACGACCGCGCTGAGCCGGCGTCCCTCCCGCTCGGCCTGCCGCAGGGCGTGCACGAAGACCGCCCACGAGTCCATGCCGCCCGACAGCAGCACCACGGCGGACTCCGCGTCGCCCAGGCATCGCGCGACGGCCGCCCCGAACTCGTCCTCCAGCGCCGACTCGTCGGACGAGCCGAGCGGAGGCAGGGCGAGGGGCGGGCGGTGCCGTACCACGCCCTCCCACGGGCACTCGGGCGGGAACTCCGCCTCGAACGGCAGACCGTGCAGCAGCAGCGCCAGCCGCTCCAGCGAGAACCTCTTCCCGGGCCCGGCCAGGCGCAGCGGGTCACGGTCGAGCGCAACGTCCCCGGTACGTGAGCCGTCCCCGGTGCGTGAGCCGTCCCCGGTACGTGAGAAGAGGGGCTCGGACAGGATGTCCGAAACCCCTCCAGAGGTGCTGAGTTCTGATCGCAAGGAGTGGTTACCGCTTCTTGTTCAGCATCTTCCGGGACGCCCGGAACGTGGCCCAGAACTCGGAGACGGCCCGGACGTTACGGCGGACGGCCGTCTCGCTCGGCTGTACGGCGTTGGCGACGAGGAGATTGCCCCCACACCGGCGAACGCCACCACAGCTGTCACGAGGTAAGTCGCTGTGCCCCATCTCGTACCTCCAATCGGGTGCGAATTCCGGCACGATTCTTGGAAATTGCGGTAACGGCGTCAACGATGAACACGTGTCCGCATTGAGCGGACTGATCATGTGGGCCGGCGGTGCGTATGGTGGCGAAGATGCTTTGTGCGCCTTCGCCGGGGAGGAATCGCCGTTGCCCGTGTCATCGCCGTCGCCCGTGTTGCTGCACGACATCCTCGCCCGGCGAGCGGCCGTCCATCCGGCGGCGCCGGCCTTCACCGTCGACGGGGTGGGCACGCTCGATTATCTGAGCTGGCACTCGGGCGCACGGCGCGTCGCGGCGGGGCTGGCCGCCGGCGGCGTGCGGCCGGGGGAGCGGGTGGTGCTCGCCTTCGAGGACCGCGACTGGCTCTCCTTCGCCTGCTGCTTCATGGGCGTGCTGGCGGCCGGCGGGGTGGCCGTCCCGGTACGCGCTCCCGTCCCCGAGGCGCAGCTGCCGGCGATCGCCGCCCGGGTGGACGCGGCCGCCCTCGTCACCGGGGACGGGCCGGGCGGACACCAGTCGAAGGAGGTGCTCGGGGGCCGCCGGCTGCGAGCCGGTGAGCTGCCGGCCAGTGAGCTGCTGGCCGGTGAGCTGGCGGCCGGTGGGTTGCCGGCCGCGGGACCGGCCGCGCCGCGTCCGGCCGCGCCGGGTCCGCCGGCGAACGCCGGTGAGGCGGTCCGCACGGGCGAGGACCCCGCCGCGGTGATCCTCACCTCGGGCACCACCGGCGCGGCCAAGGCCGTGCTCAGCGTCCACGCCTCACTCACCGACGACTGGCCGCCGGACGAGGACGTCGCGCCCCCGCAGGTCAACGCCCTGTTCACCGCCGTCGCGATCGGCACGAACGCGGCGCAGTCCGTGCTGAAGAGCTGCCTGCTGAACGGCGTGCACGTCGTCCTCGGCCAGCCGTTCGCGCCCGAGCGGCTGGCCGCGCTGATCGAGCAGCACCGGGTGACCGCGCTCAGCCTGGTGCCGACCACGGCGCGGCTCGCGGTGGCCGCGCTGCGGGGGCAGGGCTGCGCGCCGTCCCGGGTCCGTTCGGTGGTGTCGTCGTCGGCCCCGCTCGACCAGCCCACCGTCGCGGGCCTCGCCGAGGTGTTCCCGGCGGCGGAGATCTTCAATGTGTACACGGTGGCCGAGGGCGGCGCCGGGCTGCAGCACCGTTGCCTGCCGGACCGGCCGCCCGCGCTCGGCGAGCTGGGCCCGGACGCGCGCCTGGTGGACCGCGCGGGCCGGGACGTCGCTCCGGGGGAGGTGGGAGAGCTGTGGCTGCGCCACACCGGCCCGGCACTGGGCTACCTCGACCAGGAACGAGAACCCGGCCGGCAACGAGAACCCGGCCAGGGGAGGGAACCCGACCGGGAAGGGGAGGCGGACGGGCAGGTCGAGCCGGTGGGGGGCGGCTCCGGCGCGGGTACGCGGTATCTGGCGGACGGCTGGATCGCGACCGGTGACCTGTGCCGGCGGGACGAGCGGGGGACGGTGTACTTCGTGGAGCGCGCCGACGACGTGATCGTCTCCGGCGGCCTCAACGTCGCCTCGGCCACGGTCGAGGCGGCGCTGCGGACCCACGCGGCCGTCGCCGAGGTGGCCGTGTTCGGGGTGCCGCATGCGGCGCTCGGCCGGGCCGTCGCCGCCGCGGTCGTGCTGTCGGGCCCGGCCACCCCGGCGGATCTGCGCGACCACTGCGCCCGGCGGCTGCCGCGCGAGCACGTGCCGGCCGACATCGTCGTCGTCGCCGAGCTGCCCGTCACCCCGAACGGCAAGGTGCGCAAACGACTGCTCGCCGAGCAGTACACCGCCACCTACCTGACGGAGCAGCACCCCGGCACACCCCTGCCCCGCGGGCGCGCGGGCGCGGAGCGAGGTGCGGCCGGGGGTGCGGACCCGGACCAGGGGGCGGGTGCGGACGTGACGGCCTCCGCGCCTCCCGCGGCGGCCGACGAGCTGGAGGAAGCCGTCCTCGCCGCCTACCGTGACGCCCTCGGCGTGGATCGGATCCGGCGCGACAGCCACTTCCTCCGGCTGGGCGGCCATTCCCTCCTGGCGGCCCGGCTCGCCGCCGACCTGGAGCGCCGTACCGGGCGGCAGGTCCCGCCCGCGCTGATCCTGCGCTTCCCGCGCGCCGGCGACCTGTCCGACGCTCTCAGACTGGCCGACCCTCTCGGGCAGGCGGGCGACGCCCCGGCAGCGGAGGCCGGCGCGTCACGCGGGAGTGGCGCCGTACGCGGCGTCGTCGGAGATGTCGATCCTTGAGCGGTCCGGCAGCGCCAGGGTGGCCGCGAGCCCGATCACCGCCCCGACCACCATGAAGATGGAGATCGCCTGCCAGCCGTGGTCGTGCAGCAGCCACGTGGCGATCAGCGGGGCGGGGCCGCCCGCGACGACCGAGGCCAGCTGGTAGCCGAGCCCGGCGCCGCCGTACCTGAGGCCGGTCGGGAAGTTCTCGGCGATGAGTGACGCCTGCGGGCCGTACTCCATCGCGTGCTGCAACTGCGCGACGATGATCGTGAGCAGGATGACGATCGGGATGGCGGTGTTCAGCAGCGCGTAGTACGGGAACGCGATGATCGCGAGCAGGATCGCGCCGAGCGCGTAGAGCCGCCGGCGCCCGACCCGGTCGCTGAGATGGCCGAAGTACGGGATCGCGGCCAGCTCGACGACCGCCGCGCACGTGACGGCGGCGAACGCGAACGTCTCGGACATCCCGATGTGGGGCGCGGTGATGTAGGTGATGACGAACGTCGTGAAGAGGTAGAACGGCATCTGCTCCGAGACGCGCAGCAGCGCGCTGAGCACGACCTCCTTCGGGTGCCGCTTGAGCACCTCGACGACGGGCAGCTTGGCCACCCGCCGCGTCTGCAGGAGCCGGCTGAACAGCGGGGTCTCCATCACGCGCAGCCGCACCCACAGCCCGATGGCCACCAGTACCAGGCTCGCCAGGAACGGCACGCGCCAGCCCCAGTCCTTGAACGCGTCGCCCGCGACGGCGGCCAGCAGCGACATCGCGCCGGTGCCGAGGATGAGGCCGATCGGCACGCCGATCTGCGGCCAGCTCGCCATCAGGCCGCGCCTGCGCTGGTCGCCCCACTCCATGGACAGCAGCACCGACCCGCTCCACTCGCCGCCCACCGCGATGCCCTGCAGGATGCGCAGGACGACGAGCAGGATGGGCGCGGCCACGCCGATGCTGGCGGTGCTCGGCAGCACGCCGATGAGCGCGCTCGACACGCCCATCATCACGAGTGTCACGATCAGCGTGGCCTTGCGGCCGATCCGGTCGCCCCAGTGCCCGAAGATGGCGGCGCCGACCGGGCGGGCCGCGAAGCCCACCGCGTACGTGGCGAACGCCGACAGGGTGCCCGCGTAGGGGGTGGACTTGGGGAAGAAGACCCCGGCGAAGACCGTGGCGGCCGCCGTGCCGTACAGGAAGAAGTCGTACCACTCGATGGCGGTGCCGACGACGCTGGCCGTGGCGGCCTTCCTGATCTGGGATCGCTGCTCTTCCGCTGACAGTCTGCTCTCGGCCATCACCGCGCCTCCTCAGGCCGGTCCGTCCGATCCCGTACCCCGACTGGAGAAGATCATTATGGCTTTTGTCAGATCGTTACGATATGTCGGTTTCAGCTCACCCGTCGCCGAGCAGCCGGGTCACCCGGATCTCCACGACCGCCCGGAGGGGGTTGGGCCGGGGCGGTCGTCACTTCTGGGCGTTCAGCAGCTCGTTCAGGTGCTTGCGGATGACGGGCGCGCCGGACTGCGCCACCTCCTTGGCCGTCGTCGACGAGCCTTCCTGGAGCTCCTTCTTGCCCAGCCGCAGGGCCGCGCGGTGGCCTGCGATCATCGCGGTGACCCAGGCGCGGTCGAAGGCGGGTCCGGACAGGGCGGACACGCGCTCCAGCATGGCCCTGTCCCGCTGGGTCGCGCGGGTGGGCAGCGTCACGTCCAGCCGTCGCGCGGCCTCCCGCACTGCCGCGTCCAGCTCGGTGTGGTCGGCGACGAGTGTGGCCCCGATCGAGCGGACCGCGTCGGACACTCCCTTGGCCTGGGCGACCTTCCCGGCGGCGATCTCGGCGAGGTTGCCCTGGTGGGCCGCCCGCAGATACGCCGTGTCCTGCTGGGAGACCGCCGTCCCCCGTGCGGTGGCGGCCGGCACCGGCGACCCGCCCAGCACCACCACCGCGGCGACCGTGGCGACTCCGGCGAACGTGACACGTAGCGACATCACTACCCCCGTACATGAGCGTGGACGGCTGTCCGTCCTCCACCTCGTTTCCCGGCAGATGCGGTCGCATGTTGGCGAAAACGCAGAAAGTAGCAGAAAGCGAACAATCGATTACTTTGTGCTACATAGTGGTGTACGTTTGAAGCGGGGAGAGCCCGGCCATGCTGAGCGTAGAGGCGGCGCGGGGGCCGCCGAAGGGGAGATCATGGCGCTGACGACACTGACGCAGGACACGCTGGCGAGCCTGCCCGGGGAGGTCGCGGTCCCCTCCTACGACCGTTCGGGGCTCACCGCCGGCATCGTGCACTTCGGGGTGGGCGGGTTCCACCGCGCGCACCAGGCGATGTACCTCGACCGGCTGATGAACGACGGCAAGGCGCGCGACTGGGCCGTCTGCGGCGTCGGGGTCCTGCCCGGCGACGCGCGGATGCGCGACGCGCTCGCCGCCCAGGACGGCCTCTACACCCTCGTGCTGAAGCACCCGGACGGGACGCGCGAGGCCCGCGTCATCGGCTCGATCGTCGACTACCTCTTCGCCCCCGACGACCCGCGGGCGGTCATCGAGAGGATGGCCGATCCGGCCGTGCGCATCGTGTCGCTCACCGTCACCGAGGGCGGCTACAACATCGACCCCGTCACCGGCGAGTTCGACCCGCGGACACCCGCGATCCGGGCGGACGCGGCGCCCGGCGCGGTCCCGGCCACCGTGTTCGGGCTCGTCACCGAGGCGCTGCGGCTCAGGCGCGAGCGCGGGATCCCGCCGTTCACGATCATGTCGTGCGACAACATCCAGGGCAACGGTGACGTGGCGCACCGCACGTTCACGGCGTTCGCCCGCCTCGCCGACCCCGCCCTCGCGGCCTGGATCGAGACCGAGGTCGCCTTCCCCAACTCCATGGTGGACCGCATCACGCCCGTCACCACGGACGAGGAGCGCGAGTCCGTGGCGCGGCTGTCCGGCGTCCGCGACGCCTGGCCGGTGGTCTGCGAGCCGTTCACCCAGTGGGTGCTGGAGGACCGCTTCACCGCGGGCCGGCCGCCCTTCGAGGAGGCGGGGGTGCAGGTCGTCGCCGACGTGGAGCCGTACGAGCTGATGAAGCTGCGCCTGCTCAACGCCGGGCACCAGGCGCTGTGCTACTTCGGCCACCTCAGCGGGCACCGCTACGTCCACGAGGCCGCCCGCGACCCCGCGATCGCCGCGTTCGTCCGCGGCTACATGGACGCCGAGGCAACGCCGACGCTGCGCCCCGTGCCCGGCGTCGATCTGGACGCCTACAAGAGCACCCTCATCGAGCGCTTCTCCAACCCCGAGGTGCGCGACACGATCGCGCGCCTGTGCGCCGAGTCGTCGGACCGGATACCGAAGTGGCTGCTGCCCGTCGTGCGCGAGCAGCTCGCGCGGGGCGGCGAGGTCACCCGCTCGGCCGCCGTGGTGGCCGCCTGGGCGCGCTACGCCGAGGGCGTGGACGAGCGGGGCGAGCCGATCACCGTCGTCGACCGGCTGAGCGACGAGCTGACGGCCATCGCGAGGTCGCAGCGCGAACGGCCCGCGGCCTTCATCGAGAACCGCGCGCTCTTCGGCGACCTGGCCGACGACAAGCGGTTCGCGGAGCCGTACCTGCGCGCTCTGGAATCGCTGCACACCCGGGGGGCCCACGTGACGGTGGAGGAGCTCGCCCGCCACGGCGAGCGCCGGTGACGCGCCGCCCCCGGCGAGATCACAACGGCTGACGCGATCAGAACGGCTGACGCGATCACAACGGCTGAGCGGTCGGCGGCGGCGCGTGCCGGGCGTACTGCTCGCGGATGAGCGGGCGATGGTCGGGCGGCGGCTCGGCCGTGACGGAGCGCGGCCAGTGCGGGCGCTCCCCCATGAGCGCCCAGGCGGCCTGGGCCGCGGCCCCGTCGGCGACGTACTCGCCCGGCCGCGGCACGACCACGGGCGGCTCGAACGTCTGGGCGGCGATCCGCTGCACGGCGGTGTTCTGCGCGGCCCCGCCGATCAGCAGCACCCGGTCCGCCTTCACCCCCTGCGCGCGGATGGCGTCGAGGCCGTCGGCCAGGCCGCACAGCATGCCCTCGAAGGCCGCGCGGGCGAGGGCCGGCCGGGTCGCCGACGCGAGCGTCAGGCCGAAGAGCGTGGCCGTGGCGTCGGGCAGGTTCGGCGTGCGCTCCCCCTCGAAGTACGGCTGGAGCACCAGGCCGCCGGCGCCGGGAGGGGCGTCGAGGGCCAGCAGCCCCAGCTCGTCGTGGCCGACGTCGAGCAGGCGCGCCACGGCGTCCAGCACGCGGGCCGCGTTCAGGGTCGCGATCAGCGGCAGGAACTGGCCGGTGGCGTCCGCGAACCCGGCGACGGTCCCCGTCTCGTCGCACGCCGGGCGGTCCGTCACCGCGAAGACGGTGCCGCTCGTCCCGATCGAGACGACGACGTCGCCGCGGGCCGCGTCGAGGCCGAGCGCCGCCGCGGCGTTGTCGCCCGCGCCGGGGCCGATGACGATCGGGGTCCCCGCGGCCGTCCCCGCCCGCTCGCCGGGCCCGAGGACCCGGGGCACGATCACCGCCCGGCCCAGCGCCCGTTCGAGGAGCTCCTGGTCGTACTCGCCGGTGAAGGGGTTCCAGTACGCCGTGCCGCTCGCCTCGGAGCGGTCGGTGACCAGCTCGCCGAGCTCCGGCCCGAGCGGGCTGGACGCGGCCGGGCCGAACCCGCGCAACCGCCAGGTCAGCCAGTCGTGCGGCAGCGCGACGGCGGCGACCTCGGCGGCGTTGCCCGGCTCGTGGTCGCGCAGCCAGCGCAGCTTGGCGGCGGTGAAGGAGGCCACGGGCACGCTTCCCGCCCTCCTGGCGTAGGGTCCGGCGCCCACCTCCCCGACGAGGTCGCGGGCGGCGGCGGCCGAGCGCGTGTCGTTCCAGAGCAGCGCCGGCCGGATGACGCGGCCGGCGGAGTCGAGCGGGATGAGGCCGTGCTGCTGGCCCGCGACCGAGATGGCCGCGACCTCGTCGAGCCCGCCCGCGCGGGAGAACGCCGCCCGCATCGCCTCCCACCAGCGCACGGGGTCCACCTCCGTGCCGGGCGGATGACCCGCCCTGCCGGAGCGGACCAGAGCCCCGGAGCCGGCGTCCCGGAGTACGACCTTGCAGTTCTGGGTCGACGAGTCGACGCCCGCGACGAGTGTCATGGCAGCCCCACTCGCTGAGCCTACGAGCCGGTAACCAGCCAGAACCCACCAGAAAAGCAAAGATCTCATATGAAATGCGAGAAAATCTCACATATGCGTTTACATCAGCATTTATTACGGATAAACCGGCCTCATTGCCCTTACCTGTCGCATGACCGTGGGGGAGGGGACAGTGGACCGGAACCCGCTCGAACCGAGCAGGCGTGACATCCTGCGGGGCGCGCTGGCCGCGGGCGCCGCGGTCACCCTGGGCGGGAGCCTCAGCTCCTGCGGATCCCACGCCGACGCGCCGCACGTCGCGACCGCCGCCGGGGACGAGTGGCGCCAGTTCAAGGGCGCCACCCTGAACTTCATCTCGGAGAACACCGCTCCCACCGCCGCCATCGCGGCCGACACGCGGCCCTTCACCGACCTGACGGGCATCACCGTCAACATCGTCACGCTGGAGCTGACCGCGCTCGTCCAGCGGGTCGCCCTGGACCTGGCCTCCGGGCACGCCCAGTACCAGGTCATCTACGCCGACCCGTACCAGGTGCTGGCGCCGTACCAGCGCGGGCTGGTGGACCTGCGCACCATGCAGGCGGACCCGAACCTGCCCGACCTGCCCGGCGGCGTGGCGGACTTCATCCCCGCCCAGCTCGACGCCGCCGGCCGGTTCGTCGACCCGCAGGCGATCTACACGCTGCCCTACGACGCGCCGACGATGATCTGGCAGTACCGCCGCGACGTGTTCGACAAGTACCACGACCGCATGGCCAACGACCTCGGCTTCGACCCGACGCCGGGCGGCGATCGGACCTGGGAGGAGTACTACAGGATGGCGCGGTGGTTCAACAAGAACGCCACCGCGGACGTCAAGTACGGCACCGGCCACCAGGCCCGCCAGCACGACTCCCTGATGAACGACTTCAGCAACGTCCTGTGGTCCTACGGCGGCGCCTACTTCGACAACGGCAAGCAGGTGGGGCGACTCGGCTCGCGCGACCCCGGTCCCTGCCGGCTCGACTCCGAGGCCGCCATCGCCGGCGCCCGGTTCTACCAGCGGCTGCTCGCCATCGCCGACCCCGCGTCCACGACCTGGGACTGGGACGGCGTCGGCGCAGCGTTCCGCGCCGGGCGGCTGGCGATGTGCCCCAACTGGCACGAGTTCGCGGCCAGCAACGAGCAGGTGCTGCCCGGCAAGGTCGGCTACGCGCCGCTGCCCAAGGGGCCGGCCGGCACCGCCAACATGTACGGGGGCACGGGGGTGGCCATCAGCGGCAACACGCTGCCCAACGAGCGCGGGGCCGCCTGGTTGTTCATCGCCTGGGCCACCTCGCCCCGGACACAGCTCGCCAACCTCAAGAGCAAGGCGGGCGGCGGCACCCCCACCCGGACCTCGGTGTACGAGCTGCCGGAGGTGCGCGCGGCCGAGCACCGGCCCTCGCCGATGCCGAACATGCTCACCGCCGCCGCCGTCCGGCAGGCCTGGGAGCCCGACAAGATCGGCCTGCGCCCGAAGATCCCGATGTGGAACGAGTGCAACACCGCGATCTTCACCCAGCTGTCCCGGATGCTCACCGGCGGGTCGTCGCCGGAGGAGGCGATGCGCTCCATCAAGGCGCGGGTGGACCAGATCGTGGCCCGAGGGTGGGTGGCGTAGATGACGCACGCAGCGGATCACTCGCCGGTGCTGGAGCGCTCCCGGCCGGACACCGCCGCGCCCCGGGAGCCGCGTATCGGCTTCGAGGGCAGGATGATGGCGCCCGGCCTGCTCCTGCTGGCCGCCCTGTCGATCGTGCCGTTCATCGCGCTGATCGCCATGAGCTTCGCCCACGTCCGGCTGCTCGGCGGGGTGCGGCTCGACCTGATCGGGCTGCGCAACTGGGCGCGCTTCTTCACCGACGCCGACATGTGGATGTCGTGGCTGCGGACGATCGTCTACTTCGTCCTGACCGTCGGGCTGGAGATGGTCCTCGGCGTGGCCGTCGCGCTGTGCCTGTTCCGGGTGCTGCGCGGCCGCAACGTCCTGCTCGGCCTGCTGCTGCTGCCGATGTTCGTCGCCCCGTCGATCGTCGGCCTGCTGGGCCGCTACCTCACCGACTCGACCTTCGGCCTCTACGCGTGGGTGCTGCGCTCGGTCGGCTACACCGGCGACATCCTCGGCAGCCCCATCAGCGCCTTCGCCGCCGTCGTGCTGATGGACGTGTGGGAGTGGACGCCGCTGATCGCCCTGATCACCCTGGCCGGCCTGTCCAGCGTGCCGCAGTCGGTGCGGGAGGCCGCCGCCGTGGACGGCGCGCCGGGCTGGATGACGCTGCGGTACATCGTCTTCCCGGCGATCGCGAACGTGCTGCTCGTCGCGCTGCTCATCCGCTCCATGGACGCGATCCGGTACTTCGACATCATCTGGGTCACCACCAACGGCGGCCCCGCCGACGCCACCAAGATCGTCCCTGTCCGGCTGTACGAGACCGCGTTCCGCTTCTTCGACCTCGGCTACGCCGCCGCCATCGGGCTGGCGATGCTGGCCTTCTCGATCTTCATCGCCCGTACCTTCGTCCGGCTGCTGGACGTCAGGGGGTTGACCCGATGAGCGCCACACATGTCGAGCGGCGCACCGCGCCGGTGACGGCCGCCCCGCGGGGGACGCCGCAGTCGCCGCTGGAAGAGACCGGCAGGCGCACCCGCTGGGTGGTCGGGCTGGTCGTCGTCGTGGCCATGCTCTGGACGCTGGTGCCGCTGGTGTGGATGCTGATGTCCTCGTTCAAGAACCGCACGGACGTCACCTCGGGCACGCCGCAGGTGCTGTTCCAGCCGACCCTGGACAACTACCGGGGCCTGTTCTCCGGGCCGAACAACCTCGTGCCCTACATCTGGCACAGCGTGCTCGCCGCCGGCATCTCCGCGGTGCTCGCCGTCTGCCTGGGGGCGCTGGCCGGGTACGGCCTGGCCAGGACCCAGATGCGCGGGAAGAAGCACCTGGCGTTCTGGATCATCTCGACCCGCATGGCGCCCATCGCGGCGGTCGTGGTGCCGCTGTTCCTCATCTTCCGCGGCCTCGGCCTCATCGACACGATCCCGGGGCTGGTGCTGGCGTACCTGACGTTCAACCTGCCGTTCGCCATCTGGCTGATGAGCGCGTTCTTCGCCGAGGTGCCGCCGTCGCTGGAGGAGTCGGCGCTGGTCGCGGGCTGCACCCGCTGGCAGGCCTTCTGGACGGTCATCCTCCCGCTGACGAAGGCCGGGCTCGTCACCACCTTCATCCTGTGCCTGGTCTTCGCCTGGAACGACTACGCCTTCGCCGTGGTCTTCTCCGGGCCGAGCTCGCAGACCCTGCCGATCGCCGCCTCGCAGCTCGTCACCCAGACGGGCGTCGACTGGGGGCAGCTCACCGCGATCGGCACGATCGTGGTCGTGCCCATGATGCTCGCCGGCCTCGCCGTCCGGCGCTGGCTGGTCACCGGGCTGACCCTCGGCGCCGTCACGGGGGAGTAGGAGGGGTCATGCGCGCAGCCGTGCTGCACGGGGTCGGCAAGATCGTCATGGAGGAGCGGCCCCGGCCCGAGCCGGGCCCCCGCCAGGTGCTCGTCCAGGTCACCTCGGTCGGCACCTGCGGCTCCGACGTGCACTACTACGAGCACGGGCGGATCGGCGACTTCGTCGTGCAGTCCCCGCTGGTGCTCGGCCACGAGCCGGCCGGGATCGTCGTGCAGAGCGGGCCGAGGGCAGGCCGCCACCACCCGGGGCAGCGCGTCTCGCTGGAGCCGGGGGTGCCCGACTTCACCTGCGCCCAGTGCCGGGCGGGCCGCTACAACCTCTGCCCGCGGATGCGCTTCTTCGGCACCCCGCCGATCGACGGCGCCTTCTGCGAGTACGTCGTCACGCACGAGGAGTTCGCCCACCCCGTCCCCGACACCGTCTCCGACGACGCGGCCGCGCTGATCGAGCCGCTGTCGGTGGGCGTGTGGGCCTGCCTCAAGGCACGGGTCGGGCCGGGCACCCGCGTGCTCGTCACCGGCGCCGGCCCCATCGGGCTGCTCTGCCTCCAGGCCGCGTGCGCCTTCGGCGCCACGCAGATCATGGTCACCGACGTCAACCCCGCCCGGCTCGGGCGCGCCCGCGAGCTGGGCGCCACCGCGATCCTCGACGTGCGCACCGAGAGCCTGACCGACGCCCTCTTCGAGCCGGACGCGCTGCTCGAATGCTCCGGCCGGCCGGCCGCGACCGCGCAGGCCGTCCGCACGATGGCGCGGGCCGGGCGCGTCGTGCTCATCGGCATGGGCGGCGACGAGATCCCGCTCCCGCTGACGTACGTGCAGACGCGCGAGCTGGAGGTGACCGGCACCTTCCGGTACGCCAACACCTGGCCGCGGGCCGTCGCGCTGGCCGCCGCGGGCCGTGTCGAGCTGGACGCCCTGGTCTCCGGCCACTACGGCCTGGACCGGGTCGAGGAGGCGCTCACGGCCGGCACGCGCGACCCCGAGCTGGTCAAGGCAGTGGTACGGCCGCAGGAGTGAGGACATGGCCAGGGCTCGGGCCACGACCGCCGGTCTCGAGGAGCGGAGGCGGGCGGTGCTCGCCCGCGTCGCGGAAAGGGGCGAGATGGGCATCGCCGAGCTGGCCGGCGAGTTCGGGGTCAGCGTGATGACCATGCACCGTGACCTGGACGCCCTGGCCGGCGGCGCGCTGCTGCGCAAGTCCCGCGGCCGCGCGGCGGCCGTCGCGGCCGTCACGATGGAGGTCGCGCCCGAGCTGCGCAGGCGGACGCGGCCGGCGGAGAAGGAGGCGCTGGCCGAGGTCGCCCTGTGGGAGCTGCCGCCCCGCGGCGTGCTCCTCATGGACGACTCGACCACCCTGTTCCCGCTGGCCCGGCGCCTCGACGAGCGCGGCGGCTACACGGTGGTGACCAACTCCGTCAGCGTCGCCCGCATCGTCGCGGCCACCGAGCACAGCCAGGCGATCCTGCTCGGCGGTGACTACGACGGCGCCTTCGACTCGACGACCGGGCCCGAGGTGTCCCGCGCCCTGCAGCGCATCCACGCCGACGTCGCCCTCATGTCGGCGGTGGCGATCACGCACGGCCGCCTCTACCACCCGGTCCAGAAGTACGCCGCCGTCAAGGAGGCCATGCTCGACGCGGCCCGGCGGCACCTGCTGCTCGTCGACTCCTCCAAGTTCGGGCGGCACGCCGCCTTCAGCCACCGCGACGCGAGCGCGTACGACACGGTGATCACCGACAGCGGCGTGCCGCGCGAGGAGGAGAGGATCCTGCGCGAGCTGTCCGCCCGCCTCCTCCTCGTCGACGTCGAGCTCCGCCGCCCCGCCACCCTGACCGAACCCCTACCTGTGAGTCACTGAGGAGATACCGATGGCCAAAGTTCTCTACGACGAGGCGACCCGCGTGTACCCGGGCACCGAGCGGCCCGCGGTGGACGCCCTGGACCTCGACATCATGGACGGCGAGTTCCTGGTCCTCGTCGGCCCGTCCGGTTGCGGGAAGTCCACGTCGCTGCGCATGCTCGCCGGGCTCGAACGGGTCGACGGCGGCCACATCAGCATCGGCGAGCGGGACGTCACGCACCTGCCGCCACGCGACCGGGACATCGCGATGGTGTTCCAGAACTACGCGCTCTATCCGCACATGTCGGTGGCCGACAACATGGGCTTCGCCCTGAGGGTGATGAAGACCCCGAAGGAGGAGCGCGACCGGCGGGTCCACGAGGCGGCCCGGCTGCTGGACCTGGAGGAGTTCCTCGACCGCAAGCCCAAGGCGCTGTCCGGCGGTCAGCGGCAGCGCGTGGCCATGGGCCGGGCGATCGTGCGCGAGCCGAAGGTGTTCCTCATGGACGAGCCGCTGTCGAACCTGGACGCCAAGCTGCGCGTGCAGACCCGTACCCAGATCGCGGCCCTGCAGCGCCGGCTCGGGGTGACGACGGTGTACGTGACCCACGACCAGGTCGAGGCCATGACGATGGGCGACCGGGTGGCCGTGCTCAAGGACGGCATCCTGCAGCAGGTGGACACGCCGCTGCGGCTCTACCAGCACCCGGCCAACGTCTTCGTCGCCGGCTTCATCGGCTCGCCGTCGATGAACCTGGCCGAGTTCCGCGTGGAGGGCGAGGAGGCGGTGCTGGGCGCGCAGCGGATCCGGCTGAGCCGCGAGACGCTCCAGGCGCTGCGCAAGGAGGGCGGCGACCGCGTCATCCTGGGCTTCCGGCCGGAGGCGGTCGAGGTGGCCGGCGACGGCGGGACGGACCCGTCGACCTTCCCGATCACCGTCACCGTGGTCGAGGAGCTCGGCTCGGACGCCTTCCTCTACGGCGAGTACGCCGACGCCCGCGAACCGGCGCTGGCCGGCCAGACGGTCATCGCCCGGGTCGACCCGAACGCGCCGCCGGCCAAGGGGGACCGCGTCAACCTCCGAATCGTGCCGGGCAAGGAGCGGCTGTTCTCGGTGGTCTCGGGCCGCTGCCTGCCCTCCTGAGCGGGCATCGGCCGGGGGCTCACCGACAGCGTCTTCCTCGACGACTCCACGGACCGGGCGGCCGCTCGCCCTATCCGATTCTAGATCGCGATACTAGAATCGAATTCTGGGCGACGAGCCGGTCGAAGGAGTGTCGTATGGGCGGGATCGCGGAAGGCCGCGTGGTGATCGTCACGGGGGCCGCGCGGGGGATCGGGCGCGGCCACGCGCTGGAGTTCGCGCGCCAGGGGGCCAAGGTCGTCGTCAACGACCTCGGCGCCGAGGTGGACGGCACGGGCTCGTCCCCGGGCCCGGCCGGAGAGGTCGTGGAGGAGATCAGGGCGATGGGCGGCGAGGCCGTCGCCGACGGCGCGGACGTCTCCGACTTCGAGGGCGCGCGGCGGCTGGTCACGTCGGCGGTCGAGCGGTTCGGCGACCTGCACGTCCTGGTCAACAACGCCGGCATCCTGCGGGACCGCATGCTGGTCAACATGACGGCCGAGGAGTGGGACGCGGTGATCCGGGTGCACCTGCGCGGGACGTTCGCGCCGCTGCGGCACGCCTCCGCGTACTGGCGGGCCCGGAGCAAGGCCGGCGCGCGGGTGGAGGCCGCCGTGATCAACACGACGTCGTCCTCCGGCATCTACGGCAACCCGGGACAGGGCAACTACGGCGCGGCCAAGGCGGGCATCGCGGCGCTGACGATCATCGCGTCGCAGGAGCTCGCCCGCTACGGCGTGACCGTCAACGCGGTGGCCCCGGCGGCGCTGACGCGGATGACCGAAGGGCTCGGCGGCCCCCGGCGGGCCGTCGAGGGTCCGTTCGACCCGGCGGACCCGGACAATGTCGCGCCGCTGGTGGTCTGGCTGGGCAGCGCGCGTGCGCGGGAGGTCACCGGGCGGGTGTTCAACGTGCTCGGCGGGCGGATCAGCGTGGCCGAGGGCTGGCACGCGGGGCCGGGCGTGGACAAGGGTGCCCGGTGGGACCCGGCCGAGCTGGACGACGTCATTCCCGCCCTGGTCGCCAAGGCCGCGCCCAACGCGCGGACCGACGGCCGCGTCCCGGCCGGCCCGCGGGGCGGTGAGGGCTGACATGCCGATCGACCACAGCCTGGTCGGCGTCGAGAGCGGGCCGTACGAGCGCTCGTGGACGTCCCGCGACACCCTCCTGTACGCCCTGGGCGTCGGCGCGGGCACCGGCGAGCTGCCCTTCACCACCGAGAACTCGGCCGGGATCCCGCAGCGGGTGCTGCCGACGTTCGCGGTGCTGGCCGCCCAGGCGCCGGTCGCGCGCAGGCTGGGCGACTTCCACCCGGCCATGCTGGTCCACGCCGAGCAGGCGTTCGAGCTGCACCGCGAGCTGCCGGCCGAGGGGACGGTGGCCGTCACCTCGAAGGTGACCGGCGTCTACGACAAGGGCTCGGGCGCGCTGGTCACCAGCGAGGCCCGCGCCGTCGATCCCGGCGGCGAGCCGCTGGTCACCAGCCGCAGCGCGGTGTTCATCCGGGGCGAGGGCGGGTTCGGCGGCGACCGGGGGCCACGCGAGGAGTGGACGGCTCCCGGCCGGGCGCCGGACCACCGGGTGACCTGCGCGACGCGGCCCGACCAGGCCCTGCTCTACCGCCTGTCGGGAGACCGCAACCCGCTGCACTCCGATCCCGCGTTCGCGGCCAGGGCCGGCTTCCCCCGGCCGATCCTGCACGGCCTGTGCACGTACGGGATCACCGGGCGCGCCCTGCTGCACGCGGTCGCCGGCTCCGACCCCGCCAGGTTCGCCGGCATGTCGGGACGGTTCAGCAGCCCGGTCTTCCCGGGCGAGTCGCTGACCGTGTCGATCTGGCAGGACGGTGACGAGGTGCTGTTCCGGACGGCCAAGGACGACGGGACCGTGGTGCTCGACCGGGGCAGGATGGCGCTGCAGCCGGGCTGACCCCGCCTCAGGCCTCCGGACCGGGAGCGGGGGCGGGGGCGGTGAGCGGGTCGAAGCGGCGGATCAGCGCGACGGCGGCCTCGACCACGTCCCTGGCCTCGTCCTCGCTGTCGCAGGTGGCCACCTCTCGGGCGGCCTCGCCGATCACGCTGGTCAGCACCGAGACCGTGAGGCGGCCCATCGGGGTGTCGCCCGCGCCGAGCAGGACGGCGTTCTGCCGGACCCACTCCCGGCCGCGGGTGCGGCGGATCAGCTCGAAGCCGGGCGGCCCGTCGCCGTCCATGAACAGCATGGCGAGGTCGCGCCGCGCCCACGACCCTTCGAGGAACGCGCGGGCGCCGGTGATGAACAGCTCGACGGGGTCGCGGACGCCCGCCTTCTTCGCCGCGGCCACGCTGGAGGCGGCGGCCTCCTCGTGGGCGGCCTGGTGCTCCTCGAACAGCGCGAGGAAGAGCTCGGTCTTGCCGCCGAAGTGGTGGTAGAGGCTGCCCACGCTGGAGCCGGCGCGAGCGACCACGTCGGAGACGTTGGCGTCGGCGAAGCCGTGCTCGGAGAAGACCTCGCGGGCCGCCTGGAGCATGCTCCTGCGGGTCTGGGCGGTGCGGCTCCACTCCCACGACCCGCCCTTGCCCGTGGACCTGCGCGCCATGGTGGCTCCTTCGCGTGCGGGGACTCCCATGGTACTCCACACAGTTCTAGAATTACATTCTAAAAGCGGGGTTGACACCACCGATGCGCGGGACCAGTCTGGAATCGATTCCTAGAGGATGATTCTAGAAAAGGTTGGGGCATGGACTTCTCGCTCAGCACCGAGGAACGGCAGATCCGCGACACCATCCGCTCCTTCATCGAGAGGGAGGTCATGCCGCTGGAGCCGGAGGTCCTGCGCAACGAGCGCGCCGGCCGGCCGGGTCTCGACCCCTCCGTCCTGCGCGAGCTGCGGCTGAAGGCCAAGCGGATGGGCTTCTGGGGCATCAACACCCCCGAGGAGTACGGCGGAGCCGCCCTGGGCCCGGTCATGTCCGCGATCATCGCGATGGAGACCGGCCGCACCTTCGTGCCGTTCAGCTTCGGCGGCTCGGCCGACAACATCCTCTACGCCGGGAACGAGGAGCAGAGGCGGCGCTACCTGATCCCGACGATCGAGGGCGAGCGCCGTTCCTGCTTCGCCATCACCGAGCCCGGCGCCGGGTCCGACGCCCGCAACATCCGCACCCGCGCGGTCCGGGACGGCGGCGACTGGGTGATCAACGGCGAGAAGACGTTCATCACCGGCGGCAGCGAGGCCGACTTCGTGATGGTGTTCGCCGTGACCGACCCGGACAAGGGGGCGGACGGCGGCGTCACCTGCTTCCTCGTCGACCGCGACATGGGATGGAAGTCCGAGCCCATCCCCACCATGGGGCAGTGGGGGCCGGCCGCCCTGGTCTTCGAGAACGTCCGGGTGCCGGAGGCGAACGTCCTCGGCGAGGTCGGCAAGGGCTTCGAGCTGGCCATGCAGTGGATCGGCCAGGGGCGCTACCTCATCCCCGCCGGCGCCATCGGCGCGGCCGAGCGGATGCTCCAGATGGCGATCGACTACGCCAGGATCCGCACGTCCATGGGCCACCCCATCGCCGACTACCAGGCGATCCAGTGGATGATCGCCGACTCGCAGGTGGAGATCGAGGCCGCCAAGTGGCTCACCCTCTATGCCGCCTGGCGGGTGCGGGAGGGCCTGGACGCCCGGCACGCCTCGTCCATCGCCAAGCTGAACGGGGCCGTCATGGCCAACCAGGTCGTCGATCGCGTCCTGCAGATCCACGGCGGGATGGGGTACACCAAGGAGCTGCCCGTGGAGCGGTGGTACCGGGAGCTGCGCCTGCTGCGCATCTTCGAGGGCACCGACGAGATCCAGCGCCGCACCATCGCCCGTAACCTGATCAAGGGTCACGCGCGGCTCGCCACGATCGGGGAGTGAGATGGCGGTCGCACAACTGTTCAACCCGCGTTCGATCGCCCTGGTGGGGGCGACCGACAAGTCGGGCTGGTCGATCAGCACGCTGCTGAACCTGCGCACGCACGGGTTCACCGGCGAGGTGTACCTGGTCAACCCGCGAGGCGGCGTCGTCCACGGCGAGCCGGCCCACCGGAGCCTGTCCGAGGTGCCCGGCCCGGTCGACCTCGCCTACGTGATGGTGCCGACCACGGCCGTCCTGCCCGTGCTGCGCGAGGGGGCCGCGGCGGGCGTCACCAGCTACGTCGTCCTGACCGCGGGCTTCGGGGAGGCGGGGGAGGAGGGCGCCCGGATGGAGGCGGAGATCGCCGCCTTCGCCCGGGACAACGGCCTGACCGTCCTCGGCCCGAACGGCAACGGCTTCATCAACGCCGCCGCCGGCATCACCCCGTACGGGCTGCCCATCCCGTCGCCGCTGCTGCGCGGCTCCGTGGGCGTGGTGCTGCAGAGCGGCGCGCTGGCCAGCTCCGTCCTCGGCTTCGCCCAGGCCCGCAACGTCGGCGTCAGCCTGCTCACCTCGATGGGCAACGAGTCGGCGCTGACCGTCACGGACGTCGTCGACTACCTCGTGGACGACCCGGCCACCAGGGCCATCGCGCTGTTCCTGGAGTCGGTGCGCGACCCCGGCGAGTTCTCGCGGGTGGCCCGGCGGGCGCTGCTGGCGGGCAAGCCGATCGTCGCGCTGAAGATCGGCCGCAGCGGGCTGGCCTCGCGCACCGCCCAGGCCCACACCGGCGCGCTGGTCGGCGACGACAACGTGATCGACGCCGCCTTCCGCGGGCTCGGCGTCATCCGGGTGCGCTCGCTGGAGGACCTCATCATCACCGCGGGGCTGCTCGCCGAGGTGGGCCCGCTGCCGGGGCCGAGGCTCGGCGTCGTCACGCCGTCGGGCGGCGCGTCGGAGATCATCGCGGACCGGGCGGAGGACGAGGGGCTGGAGCTGCCGCCGTTCGCGCCCGAGACGGCCGCCCGGCTGGAGCGGATCGTCCCGGCCTTCGGCACCGTGCAGAACCCGCTCGACGTCACCGGGTACGTGCTCGTCGACCGGACCCTGCTCGCCCGCGCCCTGGAGGCGGTGACCGCCGACCCGGGCATCGACGCCGTCGTGCTGCTGTCCGAGCCGCCCCGCCTCGCCCCGGCCCACCCCGCGCCCGTCCTCGCCGCGTACGCGGCCAGCGCCAAGCAGATCGCGGGCTCTCCGCTGCCCGTCGTGGTGATGGGCAACGCCCTGGTCGACGTCACCGAGTTCGGCCGGGCCGTCCAGGAGGAGACCGGCTTCCCGCACGTCGTGGGCGGGATCGAGCACGGCATGCAGGCCATCGGCGCGGCCGTGCGATGGTCGGAGGCGCGCCGCGCCGCGCTGGCCGCCCCGGTCGCGGAGCGGCCCGTGTCCGGTGACGGCGTGTCCGGGGACACCGTGGCCGAGGCCGCCGTCTTCGGGGGCGCCGTGCCCGCGGAGGCGGCGAGCGCGAGCGGCGTGTGGGCCGAGCACCGCGCCGCGGCCCTGCTCTCCGCCGCGGGCATCCCCGTGGTGCCCTCCGAGCAGGCGTACGAGGAGGAGGCCGCGGTCGCGGCGGCCGGCCGGTTCGGCTACCCGGTGGTGCTGAAGGCGTCGGCGGAGGGGCTCGGGCACAAGAGCGACATCGGCGGGGTCCGGCTCGGCCTGACCGGCCCGGAGGAGGTCCGCTCCGCCTACCGGGAGATCGTCGCCGCGGTGCGGACCGCCCCTGGCGCGGGGCACGCCGGTGGTGCCGTGGGCGTGCTCGTGCAGCCGCAGCGGCGCGGGGGCGTGGAGCTGCTCGTCGGCGTGGTGCGGGACCCCGGCTGGGGCCTCACGCTGGCCGTCGGGCTGGGCGGCGTGTGGGTGGAGGTGCTGCGCGACACCGCGCTGCGGCTGCTGCCGGTGGACGCCCGTGAGGTGCGCCGGGCCCTGGGGGAGCTGCGGGGGGTCCGGCTGCTGGAGGGCGCCCGCGGCGCGGAGCCGGCCGACCTCGACGCGGTCGCGGCCGTGGTGGCCCGCGTGGCCGCGTACGCGCAGGCCCTCGGACCCCGCCTCGAAGCCCTGGAGATCAACCCGCTGCTGGTCGCCGGCTCGCGGGTGGAGGCCCTGGACGCCCTGGTGACCTGGCGCGAGTGAAACGCGGCGGCTCCGCGCCGACCGGCCGGGAACGGCGGCCCCGCCGCCGTCCCCGGCCGGCTCGCGTGAGGGTCCGGCTGTCGCCGCGGCCGGACCCTCGCGCGGACGCCGCCGTCACGGCAGCCGGTTGGCCAGCACCAGGGTCGCGGCCGAGGCGAACATGCCGCCGTTGCCGAGCACCACGCTCACCTCGGCGCCGGGCACCTGCGCCGCGGCCTCTCCGCGCAGCTGACGCACCGACTCCTGGATGGCGAACATGCCGTACATCCCGGTATGGGTGTAGGACAGCCCGCCGCCGTTGGTGTTGAGCGGCAGCCGCCCGCCCGGCGACGTGTGGCCCTCGGCGATGAACGCGCCCGCCTCGCCGCGCTTGAGGAAGCCGAGGTCCTCCAGGCCGTAGATGGGGACGTGGGCGAACGCGTCGTAGATCATGAGGTGGTCGACGTCGCCGTGGGAGACGCCCGCCTCGGCGAACGCCGCCTCCCCCGACAGGCGGAAGCCCTTGGAGGTGGTGAGGTCCTCCATCTGGGAGACGATCGGCGAATCGGCCGACTCTCCGGAGCCGAGCAGGTGGACCGGCCGCCTGCGGGCGCGCTCCTCGGAGGTGACGACCAGCGCGCCGCCCCCGTCGGTGACCAGGCAGCACTCCAGCAGGTGGAACGGGTAGGCGACCAGCCGCGAGGCGAGCACGTCCTCGACCGTGACCAGGTCGCGGTACATGGCGCGCGGGTTGAGGTGCGCCCACCGCCGCTGCGCGACGGCGACCTCGGCGAGCTGCTCGTGCGTGAGCCCGGTCTCCTTCATGTACCGCAGCGCGGTCAGCGTGAACGCCGTGGACGGGCCGGACACGCCGTACGGCAGCTCGAACTGGCCCATCAGCGAGTCCCGGCCCAGCGCCGGGTATCCGGCGCCCACCCGGGAGCGGCCCGACTCGCCGTGCGTGATCAGCACCGTGTGGCACTGGCCGGCCCGGATGGCCGCGGCGGCGTGCCGTACGTGGAAGAGGAACGACGACCCGCCCACGCCCGTGCCGTCGAGCCAGGCCGGGGTGATGCCGAGGGCGTGGGCGATCTGCACGGGGCCCGGCACGCCGACGGTGGCGACGCCGTCGATGTCGTCCTTGGTCATGCCGGCGTCGGCGAGGGCGTTGCGCGCGGCCTCCAGGTGGAGCGCCAGGGTGGAGTGGGCGGGCAGCCTGCCGACCTCGTCGGTCTCGGCCGCCCCCGCGATCACGATGTTCATCGGGCGGCTCCGGCCGGCTGGAACAGCGGGACCGCCATGTCGCCGCGCTGCTCGAACACCACGCGCAGCTCCATGTCGAGGGGCAGGTTCTCCGGAGTGATCTCCACGCCGACGATGTTGGTCATCATCCTGACGCCCTCCTCCAGCTCGACGAGGGCGATGGCGTACGGCCCGTCGTCCTCGAAGCCGGGCGCCGGCCGGTGGTTGATCACGTAGGACACCAGCGTGGCCCGGCCGCCGGTGGTCACCCATGCGACGTCACCGGAGCCGCAGTGCGGGCAGGCCGGCCGTGGATAGAAGTAGTGCCGCGAGCAGCCGCGGCAGCGCTGGACCCGCAGCTCGCCCCTGGCCGTTCCGTCCCAGAACGGCTGGGTCTCCGGCGTCGGCTTGGGGACGGGTTTGCGTGAGGCGGTCATCGTGCTCCTGCTCGTGAGAGAAATGCCAGAAGCAGATTCTAGAACGTACATCTAAAATTGGCGAGGGCTCACAGCCCCTTGACGGGAGGCGTGCGGCGACGGACCATTCGTGGAAATGAATTCTAGAGCTTGCTTCTAGAACTCATGGGCGAGGGGACATCCCACCAGAAAGGCGTGTTCATGGGCCTGTTCTCCGTACGCGAGCTCGACGAGTACCCCACCGGCGCCCGCCGCATGAAGATCCTCACCATGGCGGTCCTGGCCGTCCTCATCGGTTCCTACGAGGCGCAGATCGCTCCGGTGGTCCCGCTGCTGCTGAAGGACCTCGACATGTCGCTCGCCACGTACGGGGCCGTGTCCGGCGCCGCGGCCGTCTCCGGGGCCGTCGCGTCCGCCCTGGGCGGCAGACTGACCGACCGGGTCGGCCGCGTGCGGCTGCTGGTGCCGCTCATGTTGGTGACCGCCCTCTGCTGCTTCGCGATGACGCTGGTGCACAGCCCGCGCGACCTGCTGATCGCCAGGATCGCGCTGGCCTTCGTCGACGGCGTCGCCATGGCGAGCACGGCGCCGCTGGTCCGCGACTTCTCCCCCCGCCTGGGCCGGGCGCAGGCGTTCGGCTTCTGGTCCTGGGGTCCCGTCGGGGCGAACCTGCTCGCCTCGGCCGTGGCGGGCTGGACGCTGCCCGTCTTCGGCGACTCCTGGCGCTCGCAGTTCGTCATCATGGGCTGCTTCTCGCTGGTGATCTCGCTGGTGATCGCCTTGAACATCGCCGACCTCTCGCCCGAGCTGCGCGCCCGCATCCAGCACTCCGAGCACGACGCCGCCCACGTCGTCGACCTCAGCCGGCCGTCCCGGGTGCGGTCGCTGTTCGCGGACCGCGCCATCTGGGCCCACGTCGTCGGCATCTCGCTGTGGCTGGTGCTGTTCCTCACGCTCACCCTGTTCGGCCAGGTCATGCTGGTCGACTCCCTGGGCATGAGCGCCGCCCAGGCGTCCACGGTCATGGCCGCCTTCTGGAGCCTCAACCTCCTCACGCTGATCGTCTTCGGGCGCGTCTCCGACCGCACCCGGACGCGCAAGCCGTTCGCGCTCGGCGGGACGGTCGCGGCGGTCCTCGTCACCGCCTACCTGGCCCACGTCCTCGGCGGCGGCGACGTGCCGACCGGCACGCTGATGATCGCCGGGGCGCTGCTCGGCGGCTCGCTCGGCGTGGCCTACGCGCCCTGGATGGCCAACTACTCCGAGGACGCGGAGGACGTGGACCCCAGGCTCCAGGGGACCGCGTGGGGGCTGTTCGGCTTCCTCACCAAGGCCATCGCGGTCGTCGGCCTGCTGGTCATCCCGCGCGTGGTCGAGGCGACGAGCTGGCAGACGTGGCTGCTGGTCTGCCTTGGCTGTCTCGTCCTGTTCATCCCGGCCGTCTTCTTCTTCAACGGCCCCTGGCGCCGCCCCGCCACCGGCGTGGCCGGCGTGACCTCCGTACCCGTCGAGGCCGACTGACCGGCGCCGCACCGGCCGGCCCCGCGCCGGCCGGTGCCGGCCAGTGCGGCCCAAGCCCGGACCAAGTGGGCTCCAAGCCTGCCTTCCTACCGTGAGAGGAGCGAGACGCCCGGAAGGGACGGTGACCCCCGATACCCCCCGGACGTCGACCGTGCTCCCTCCGCGCCACCGGATCCCCGGGGCGCGACCGTTACGGAGGAAGGAATCGGAATGATGTCGAACCACGCACGCATGGGGGTGGCCGCCGTGCTGACGGCCGCGGGGCTCCTGGGGCTCTCCGCTCCGGCGCACGCCGCGAACGGCCTCGCCGCGGACACCGGAGAGGTGACGGGTACGGTGTCGAACCTCTCCTCGGCGCGTGCCCAGGGCAAGGGGTACGTGCTGGCCAAATGCCCCTCGACCATGCCGTACATCAAGGGCACCAGCGCCACCACCAAGACCGGGAACCAGGAGGACCTGTCGTACGGCCACTACGACGAGTTCTGGCAGTCCGTCCCGGACGGCAGCGCGCAGGCGGCGAAGGTCAACTTCCACAACTCGCAGACGTACGCCGAGGAGAGCAAGTTCGGGCCCGTGGTGGTCACGGTCACGCTGACGCTGACGTGCTCGAACGTGAAGCCCGCCGGGCTGCCGAGGCCGCAGTTCAAGCAGAGCGTCCACGTCAACGGCCACTCGTACGGCAACCTGCAGATCACCTGCCCGGCCAACTACCCGACGGCCCTGGAGGCCGTCGAGAATCACTCGTACTGGTTCACCTCCTACGGGACCACCGTGTCGGGCGGCATGGGCGCGGCGACCTGGTACAACACCGACGAGCTGGTGTTCGGGACGGCCGACCTGACGGTGGCCTGCGGCCCCTGACCCGGACGGCTTCGCGCCCCGCCCGGATGTGCCCGGGACGTTCCAGAGGCATGTCGGGTCTACGTAAGCGCTTGCAAATACTTGCATGATCCGCCGTATAGTTTGCGCATGACGCGACGACTGGCAGACGTGGCCAAGAAGGTCGGGGTGAGCGAGGCGACCGTGAGCCGCGTGCTCAACGGCAAGCCCGGGGTGTCCGGCGCCACCCGGGAGGCCGTGCTGACCGCGCTCGACGTGCTCGGCTACGAGCGGCCCACCCAGTTGCGCGGCGACCGGGCTCGCCTGGTGGGGCTGGTGCTGCCGGAGCTGCAGAACCCGATCTTCCCGGCCTTCGCCGAGGTCGTGGGCGGGGCGCTGGCCCAGCAGGGGTTCACCTCCGTGCTCTGCACCAGGACGGTCGGCGGCGTCTCCGAGGCCGACTACGTCGACCTGCTGCTCCAGCAGCAGGTCAGCGGCGTGGTCTTCGCCGGCGGCCTGTACGCCCAGGCCGACGCCTCGCACGGGCACTACGAGCTGCTGCACGAGCGCAAGCTGCCCACGGTCCTGGTGAACGCGGCCGTGGAGCGGCTGGACTTCCCGCAGGTGTCCTGCGACGACGTGGTGGCCGCCGAGATCGCCCTGGCCCACCTGCGGGCGCTCGGCCACGAGCGCGTCGGCCTGCTCCTGGGCCCGAAGGACCACGTCCCGTCGCGACGCAAGCTGGACACCTTCCAGGCGGGCGGCGGCGACCCGGCGCTGGTGGAGCACACGATGTTCTCGCTGGAGGGCGGCCACGCGGCGGCCGCCCGGCTGGTGGCGCGCGGCGTGACCGGCGTGATCTGCGCCAGCGACCTGCTGGCGCTGGGCGCGGTCCGGGCGGTGCGGCGCGCCGGGATGTCCGTGCCCGCCGACGTCTCGGTGATCGGCTTCGACGACTCGGCGCTGATGAACTGCACCGACCCGCCGCTCACCACCGTGCGCCAGCCGATCGACGCCATGGGACGGGCGGCCGTGGACCTGCTGGTCGCGCAGATCGACAAGGCCGTGGTGCCCGCCGACGAGCTGCTGTACGAGCCGGAGCTGGTGGTCCGGGCGTCCACGGCCCGCGTACGTGCGTGATGGAGTCGTTATCTTGCAATAGTCCGTCGAGATATTGCAGTGCACGGTCGGCGATCCTATGGTGTGGGCACCTCGCACCAGAAGGGTCGAACCCATGCAGACATTCACCGGGCAGAAATCGGCAGCACTCTTACTGGCCACCGCGCTCACCCTCTCGGTCGCGGCGTGCGGCGGCGGAGAGCCCGCCGAGCCCGGCCCCGGCGGCGCCGCGCCGGTGACGATCACGGTCGCCTGCCAGCCCGCGAAGTCCGCGCCCAAGGAGCGCGCCGCCTGGGACGACGACATCGCCGCGTTCATGAAGGCGCACCCGGGCGTGACGGTCAGGAGCACCGACCAGCAGCCGTGCTTCGACCCCAAGACGTTCGGGCCGAAGCTGGCGGGCGGCCAGATGGAGACCGCCTTCGTGGTGCCGGTGACCAACTACGCCGACGTCATCGGCAAGGGCCAGGCGCTGGACGTCTCCCCGTACACGGGCCTGATCAGGAACTGGAACGACCTGCGCGCCGACGTCCGCGAGCTGGTGACCAAGGACGGCAAGGTGTACGGCGTCCCCAACGTCCACTACAGCGTCGGCCTCGTCTACAACCGCAAGCTGTTCACCCAGGCCGGGCTGGACCCGGACAAGCCGCCCGCCACCTGGGCCGAGATCCGCGAGGCCGCCAAGAAGATCGCCGGCCTGGGCCCCGGCTACGTCGGCTACGGCGAGTACTCCGGCGGCAACACCGGCGGCTGGCACTTCACCCAGGCCCTCTACGGCCGCGGCGGCGCCGTCCTCACCGACGACGGGAAGAAGGCCGCGTTCAACTCGCCCGAGGGCCGCGCCGTCCTGCAGACCCTGCACGACATGCGCTGGACCGACGACAGCATGGGCAGCCGGCTGCTGGTCGGCTGGGAGTCGCTGATGATGGCGATGGGCAGCGGCAAGGTCGGCATGATGCTCGGCGCCCCCGACGTGGTCACCGACGTCGTCAACAAGTTCAAGGGCAACGTCGCCGACTACGGCATCACCGGCTTCCCCGAGGCCAAGGCGTCGCTCAGCGGCGGCGAGGCGTTCATGATCAACCCCAAGGCCACCCCCGAGCAGGCCAAGGCCGCCCTGCAGTGGCTCGACTTCCGCTACAACACCGTCGGCAAGGGACGCTTCGACTTCGCCCGCGGCAAGGCCCTCGGCAACCCCGTCGGCGTGCCCGACAACGACGTCTACGGCGGCTCGCCCACCGGCAAGGCCATCCAGGCCGACCGGGAGAAGAACGCCACCCTGCCGGTCGCCAACTACGCGCCGTACGTGGCCGCCGCCTCCTCCGTGCCGCCCAAGGCCGAGCCCGCCCACGCCCAGGAGCTGTACGCGATCCTCGACGTGGTCATGTCCGGAGTGCTCAGCCGCCGCGAGGCCGACTCCGGCAAGCTGCTCGCCGACGCGGAGGCCAAGGCCAACGCGCTGCTGGCCGCCAAGGGCTGACCCGCGTGGGAGTCCTGAGACGCAACCTCACGGCCTACGGGTTCCTGTGCGCGGCGCTGGCCTGCTTCGCGGTGTTCGCCTGGTACCCCATGGTCAGGGAGTTCGTGCTGAGCTTCCAGCGGACCAACCTGGTCGATCCGCCCACCTGGGTGGGCCTGGACAACTTCCGGGCGGTCTTCCAGGACCCGGCGTTCGGCACGGCCTGGCTCAACACCGTGCAGTTCACGGTGCTCGCGCTGGTCTGCGGCTACGCCGTGCCGTTCGTCACCGCGCTGGTGCTCAACGAGCTCCGTCACGCCCGGGGCTACCTGCGGTTCGTCGTCTACCTGCCGGTCATGCTGCCGCCGATCGTGGCGGTGCTGCTGTTCAGGTGGTTCTACGACCCGGGCCCCGGGCTGTTCAACCAGCTCCTCGACCTCGTCCACCTGCCCCCGCTGGCCTGGCTGGACTCCTCCTCCACCGCCCTGATCTCCCTCGTGCTCGTCTCGACGTGGATGAACATGGGCAGCGCCACGCTCATCTACCTGGCGGCCCTGCAGAACATCCCGCCCGAGCTGTACGAGGCGGCCGAGCTGGACGGGGCCGGCATCCTCGCCCGGATCAGGCATGTCACGATCCCGCAGACCCGGCTCATCCTGCTGCTCATGCTGATGCTGCAGATCGTGGCCACCATGCAGGTCTTCATCGAGCCGTACATGCTGACCGGCGGCGGCCCGGAGAACTCCACGGTCACCGTCGCCTACCTGATGTACCAGTTCGCGTTCACCTACGGCGACGGCTACGGCCAGGCCGGCGCGCTGGGCATGATGCTCATGCTGGCGCTGCTCATCTTCGCGGCCTTCCAGCTCCGGCTCACCCGTGACGACCGGGGGGAGAGCGCATGATCTCCATCGGCGCCCGCACCTCCGCGGGCCGGGCGCGCGGGCGGAGCCGGCCCAGGCCGATCGAGGTGCGCTTCCGGACCATCGTCTCGCCGCAGCAGCTCAACAGCCGGTGGGGGCGGCGCGTCTACTGGGCCGTCCTGCTCACGGTGCTGGCCGGCTCCACGCTCGCATTCGTCTTCCCGCTGTACTGGATGGTCACGGGCGCGATGAAGACCGGCGAGGAGCTCGCCCGGATGCCGCCCACCGCGGTGCCGGAGGCGCCCACGCTGGACGCCTTCGCCGAGGCTTGGGAGCTGTTCGACATCGGGCTGCTGCTGCGCAACACCGCGTTCTACGCGCTGGGCGGATGGCTGTTCTCGATGGCGGTGGACGTCTGCGCGGCCTACGCGCTGTCGAAGCTGCGCCCCGCGTTCGGCAACGTGGTGCTGGGCGCCATGCTGGCGACGCTCATGGTCCCGCCCATGGTGGTGCTGATCCCGCTGTACGTCACGGTCGCCGACCTCGGGCTGCTCAACGACCCGTGGGGTCTGTGGCTGCCCGCGGCGGCCAACGGGTTCAACATCTTCCTGCTCAAGCGCTTCTTCGACTCCATACCGAGGGAGCTGATCGAGGCGGCGCGCATCGACGGCGCCGGGCCGCTGCGGGTGCTGTGGTCCGTGGTGCTGCCGGTGTCGCGGCCGATTCTCGGCGTGGTCTCCATCTTCACGATCGTCGCCTCGTTCAAGGATTTCGTCTGGCCGCTGCTGGTCATGACCGAGAGCGCCAGGATGACCGTCAGCGTCGGCCTGTCGCAGACGGCCGGAGCGGTGTCACAGAACGCGATCATGGCCGGGCTCGTCATCGCGAGTGTCCCGACGATCATCGTGTTCTTCTTCTTCCAACGGCACATCATGGCGGGCCTGACCGCCGGAAGCATCAAAGGATGAGCATGTCGCGAACGTGGTGGCGGGGGGCCGCGATCTACCAGGTGTACCTGCGCAGCTTCGCCGACGGCAACGGTGACGGCTGCGGGGACCTGGCCGGGCTGCGCTCCCGCCTCGGATACCTCAAGGACCTCGGTGTCGACGCCCTCTGGCTGAACCCGTGGTACCCGTCGCCGATGGCCGACGGCGGCTACGACGTGGCCGACTACCGGGACATCGAGCCGGTCTTCGGCACCCTGGCCGAGGCGGAGGCGTTCGTCGCCGAGGCCCACGAGCACGGGATCAGGGTCATCATCGACGTCGTGCCGAACCACGGCTCCACCGCCAGCGCCTGGTTCCAGGAGGCGCTGGCCGACCCCCGGACCAGGGACCGGTTCTGGTTCCGGGACGAACCGAACGGCTGGTCGTCGATCTTCGGCGGGCCGGCGTGGACGCGGGTGGCCGACGGGCAGTGGTACCTGCACCTGTTCGCCCCGGAGCAGCCCGACTTCAACTGGGACAACCCGGAGGTGCACCAGGAGTTCGAGGACGTGCTGCGCTTCTGGTTCGACCGGGGCGTGGACGGCGTCCGCGTCGACTCGGCCGCGCTGCTGTACAAGTCGGACGACGCGTACGAGGACCTGGACGGCGTGCACGAGGTGTACCGGCGCTGGCGCCGGATCGCCGACGAGTACGGCGAGCGGGTGCTGATCGGCGAGGTGTGGCTGCCCGACCAGGAGCGCTTCGCCCGTTACCTGCGGCCCGACGAGCTGCACACGGCCTTCAACTTCGACTTCCTGTCCTGCCCCTGGGACCCGGCGGAGCTGCGCCGGGTGATCGACCTGACGCTGGCCACGCACGTGCCGATCGGCGCCCCGCCGACGTGGGTCCTGTCCAACCACGACGTCACCCGCCCCGTGACCCGGTACGGCCGGGCCGAGACGGGCTTCCAGCACGGCGGCCGGCTGCACGGCAGCCCCACGGACCTGGAGCTGGGGCGGCGCCGGGCCAGGGCGGCGGCGCTGCTGGCGATGGCGCTGCCCGGAGGCGTCTACGTCTACCAGGGCGAGGAGCTCGGCCTTCCTGAGGTGGAGGACCTGCCCGACGAGGCGCGGCAGGACCCCATGTTCGCCAGGTCGGGCGGCGCCAACCCGGGCCGGGACGGCTGCCGCGTGCCGCTGCCCTGGTCGGGGGAGGAGCCGCCGTTCGGCTTCGGCGGGCCTGACCCGTCCGCCCCGCCCTGGCTGCCGCAGCCGGAGGGCTGGCGCAAGCTCACGGCGCAGGCGCAGCTCGCCGACCTGGACTCGATGCTCACCCTCTACCGCACGGCGCTGCGCCTGCGCCGCGACCTGCTCGGCGACGGCACGCTGACCTGGCTGCCGCTGAGCGAGGACGTGCTGGCCTTCCGGCGCGACTCGGGCCTGGTGTGCGTGTCGAACCTGGGCCCGGTCCCGGTGCCGCTCCCGCCGGGCGAGGTCCTGCTGGCCAGCGGCTCCGTGGCGGGAGGAGCGCTGCCGCCCGACACGACCGCCTGGCTGGCCCCGCCCGTGTGACGACCCGCTCGTGTGACGACCCGGCCGGGTGAGGTGTCAGCGGACGTCGAAGGCCGTGTCCATGCCCAGGGCCCGGTGGTCGTCCACCGGGCACCACACCTCGTAGCGCCCCGGCCGGAGAGTGACGGTGAGGAACGTCCGCTGCCCGGGTGTGATCGTCCCCGACCGCCTCGCGCCGCTGATGCCGGGGCCGGCGATCGCCATGGCGTGCGGCGACTCACCCTCGTTGCTCAGCCGGAACGTGTAGGAGCCGGACGTCAGGTCGTGCCGGGGCAGGGTGAAGGAGAAGTCGTCCATGGTCACGTCCACCGTGGTGACCTCGGCGGCGGCCGTGGCGGGCACCGGGGACCGGGGCGGGGCGGCGGACCACTCGTGGCTCCCGCCGCATCCCGCCGGCCCCAGCAGCACCGCGGCCGCGGCCGCGGCGAGCGTCGCCGGCCCCCGCCGGCGGCTGCTCCCGCCCATCGAGAACCTCCCCCGTGTAGGCGGCCCTCTCCTCCTGCACGGATCGGCTCGCGTCCCGGTTCACCGTAAGCGGGGCGCATGACGCCCCCACCCGGGGCAGGGGAGTCGCCTGCCTAACAGGAACGGCTCGGCGACAATTTCTTGGTGGCGGAATAGAGACCCGCCGCGCCGGGATTCCCGTCCGCGTAGGTCCAGGTCGCCCAGGCATACGTTATGTACTTGTAGCAGATCCTCTCCGGGACGGGATGTATCCATTTCTGAACGTAACCGGACCGCGAGACGGCCACGGTCCCCCAGGAGACGGACTTCTTGTCCGCCACGTACCACCCCGATTTGAACTGATACAGCTTCACGCCGACACGAACGTTACGCACCCGGCCCTTACAGCTCGCGGAGTTGGTGGCCACGACGCTGTAGTGGCTCTTCACGCTGGGGGTGAACGGCACGACCGAGCAGCCCGACTTCGCCGCCATGGCGGGCGCCGGCGAAAGAACGGACGTGGCGGTGGCCGCCGCCACGGCCACCGTGACAAGCCCCCGCGACAGACGCGATCTCCTGGTCATGACCAGCCTCCTTTTCGGTATTGCAGACCTGTTTCTGCACCTGGATGTGTTCGTTCGCATTCGCCTGTGGACCGATGAAAGGCAGCCTGCCGGAAACAGCGGGCGAGTAAAAGCCTTTGCATCTGAATGCAAATAGCCAGGAACAGTCGCTGACATCCGCACCGTGCCCCGCACCAAGGCCGCACCCGTGAGCCGCCGGCAGTGCGGCATCGCGACCGCGGGGCGTGGCCGCTACCAGGGAATTTGCATCCAGATGCAAACAATTGCCCCCTCATTGGCTCATGCCGAAAATGGTCGCGTATCGAGATCATCGGCACTCTCGGGGACGTGACGTGCGTGCATGAGGGCGGAAGGCGCCCTCGCAAACGCGGCGGGAACCGACGAGTACTCCACGAACACGCGATCACGCAGACGCCCTGGAGGCTTGATGCCCCGTTCCCCCCGCGGGTTGTCCCTTGCCGCGGTCATGTCGTTACTGGCCGGTTCACTCGTGGTCGGGGGTGTCCTCACCAGCGGGGACGCCGCGGCTGCGGCGGTCATCGGCGATCCACCGGCGCAGACGGAGCAGGAGGCGCTGCAGCAGGCCCGCCGCGGTAGGCAGCGGGTGGAGGCGCTGTCCCTGCGCACGGAGAACCGCCAGGTGTTCGCCAACCCCGACGGCTCGCTCACCTCGGAGACCTCGGCCCTGCCCGAGCGGGTGCGCAGGCAAGGCGGCTGGGCCGACGTCGACACCACCCTGGCCCTCGCGCCGGACGGAAGTGTGAAGACCGTGGCCACCCCGCTGGAGCTGACGTTCTCCGGCGGCGGGACGGCCCCCCTGGCCCGGCTTGGGGAGGCCGGACGCTCTGTCGAGATGAGCTGGCCGGGAAACCTGCCGAAACCGGCGCTCAACGGGAGCACCGCGACGTACGACGAGGTGCTTCCGGGTGTCGATCTGAGGGTCACCGCGTCGGTGCTCGGCTTCTCCGAGGTGCTGGTGGTCAAGAACAAGGAGGCGGCGGCCGGCCCCGCCCTGGCCAAGATCGTCTTCGGCATGCGGGCGAACGGTCTCGCGGTGCGCAGGACGGCGACCGGCGGTCTGAGCGCGGTCAACGACCAGGGAATCGAGATGTTCCATTCGCCGGCGCCGCGCATGTGGGACTCCTCCGGATCCGCCGCCCGCTCGTCCCTGGCCACAGGTCCGGAACGCGAGGCGCGGCAGGCCGTCATGGGCGTCGAGGTGGCCCGGAACCAGCTCGCGCTCACGCCGGACCGGAGCCTGCTGAGTGCTCCCGACACCACCTACCCGGTCTACATCGATCCTCAGTGGTCAGGATCGAAGCTGCACTGGACCTACGTCGACAAGTCCTATCCGTCCGAGTCGTACTGGGATTCCAGCCACGCCCCCGAGATCGGGTACTACGGCGGCGGGGTGAAGCGGTCGTTCTTCCGGATGGACTCCGACAACGTCAACGGCAAGCACATCCTGAAGGCCACGTTCCGGATGACCCAGAACAAGTCATGGGGGTGTACCGACGACCCGCAGGCGGCGCAGCTCTGGCTGACCGGCGGGATCTCGACGTCCACGACCTGGAGCCACCAGCCGTCCTGGGCCGATCACCTGGACAGCGTCGCCTCCGACGCCGGCTACAGCTCCTCCTGCCCCGACAAGGGCATCGAGTTCGACGTCACCAGCGCGATCGTCAAAGCCGCCAGGAACGGCTGGTCGAACACGACCTTCGGGCTGCGGGACTACAACGACGACGCGGGCAGCGTGTGGGGCTGGAAGGGCTTCAGCGGCTCGCCGAAGCTTGTGATCGACTACAACACCCCGCCCGCGGCGCCGTCCGGAGTCGGCACCTACCCGGGCACGCCGTGCGTCACGGGTGCCGGCCGCCCGTCCGTGAACGCCGGTGACGCCCAGAACCCGATCAGGCTCAAGGCGAAGATCTACGACCCGGACAAGGCGAACGACGGCGTGCGCGCCGAGTTCATGATGAACCGCTACAACGCCTCCACCGGCGCGTGGGAGAGCGTCACCTCCTCACTGCCCGGGGGCGGCAAGACGGCCTACAAGTACACGACCACGGCCACCGACCACGAGATCACGCTGTCCGCTCTGGTCACGAGCGAGACCTACTCGTACAGAGTGCGGGCCTTCGACGGCACCGACGCCAGCGCGTGGAGCGCGTGGTGCGAGTTCACGGTCGACACGGTCGACCCGGCGAAGCTCCCCAAGGTCACCTCGCCTGACTATCCGGCGGGCACGCCGGACGACTGGAAGGGCGGCGTCGGCTCGGCCGGCGCGTTCACCCTCGCCCCTGGTGACGGCGAGAGCGATGTGACGCGCTTCAGGTACGCGCTCGACGATCCCGGCCTCGCCACGGCCGCGACCCAGGTGAGCGTCCCCGCCGGGCAGACCTCGGTGACCGTGCGGGTCGCGCCGCGTCATGACTGGCTGAACACGCTGTACGTCTACCCCGTCGACACGGCGGGCAACGTGGGCAAGACCCCCGCCGTCTACACCTTCTACGTCAAGGCCGGTAAGGACGCGATCGGCCAATGGCACCTGGACGAGACGTCCGGCGCCACCGCCGCCGACTCGGCCGAGAGCCCGCACCCGGTGACGCTGGCCGGTACCACCGGCTGGACGGGCGGGCGGGTGAAGGGCGCGCTGCACCTCGACGGCGCCACCGGCTACGGCACCACCAGCGACCCCGTGGTGCACACCGACAGGGGCATGTCGGTCTCCGCGTGGGTACGCCTGAACGACAACTCCAAGAACTCCACGGTGGTGAGCCAGGCCGGCAACAGGGGAGCCGGCTTCCAGCTGTACTACTCCTGGGGCTACAAGCGCTGGATCTTCAACAAGTACGACGCGGACAAGGACAACCCCGCGATCGCCCGGGCCTTCAGCGACGCCGAACCGCAGGTCGGCGTGTGGACCCACCTGGTCGGCGTCTACGACGCCCCGGCCAGGCAGCTCCGCCTCTACGTGAACGGCATCCGCCAGTCCACCCCCGCCGCCTACACCTACACGCCCTGGGACGCCACCGGCCCGCTGCAGGTCGGACGGGTCAAGGCCAACGGGACCTTCCAGGAGAACTTCGCCGGCGACATCGACGAGGTGAAGGTCTGGGACCGGATCCTGTCCGACGACCCCCGCACCGTGAACGACTCGGCACTCGGCAACGAGATCGCCGCCATGGCCAAGCAGCCGCCCGCCCAGCTCGGCCGCTGGATGTTCGACGAGGGGACGGGCACCACCGCGGCCGACTCCTCCGGCTACGCCAGGACCGCGACGCTCAAGGGGAACGCGGGCTGGTCGGGCGACGGCTTCGACGGCTCGAACGTTCTGAGCCTCAACGGCACCACGGCGTACGCGGCCACCACGTCCGCTCCGCTGCGGACCGACCACGGTTACACCGTGACGGCCCGGGTGCGCCTGACCGGCGACGACAGCTGCGCCGTGCCGGGCCAGAACATGACCATGGTCAGCCAGGACGGCGACAAGTTCAGCGGCTTCTACCTCGGCTACCGCTGGTTCCTCGACAACGGGCAGAAGGTCTACCACTGGTCGTTCGCCACGACGAGCGAGGACGCCGGCACCGAGGTGATGACGCAGACCAAGTCGGTCGACGTGGTCGACTGCATGTCGCTGAACACCTGGACACACCTGGCCGGCGTGTACGACGAGGTCGCCAAGGAGCTCCGGCTGTACGTCAACGGCCAGCTCGCCGACGTGCGGCCCTTCGCGACGGCCTGGAACGCCGGCGGCCCGCTGCAGATCGGCCGCGCGAAGTACAAGGGCGACGTCGTCGACTACTTCACCGGCGACGTGGACGACGTCCAGACCTACGCCGGGACTCTCACCGACCGGCAGATCGTCAACCTCGCCATGGGTCAGCCGCTGGACGGCTGAACAAGCCGCGTTTCCGCCCCCCTTTGCACCGACGTTCATCCGGAGGTAAGTCGTGCTCGCTTCCTGGCGAGGCTGGGTTCGGATCGCCGGACTGCTGGCGGTCGTGGTGCCCGCCACGCTGGCCGTCCCGTTGCCGGAGGCCCAGGCATCCGGCGACCCGGCGTGGCACCAGGCACAGGACCAGCATCCTGTACCCGGTCATCAGAGCAAGGCCCGTCCCGCCCCGCCGGATCCGGGGGCGGCGTTCGACCTCAAGGGCGCCCCCGCCGTCACCTGGCCACACCCGGGTACGGCGGTGGCGCGGCCGGCGCAGGCGAGCGCCGCCGCGGACAAGTCCCTGGCGGGGCGGCCGCCGAAGGTCCGGGCGGGGAGCCTCCCCGTCTGGGTCGGCCCGCCGTCCTCCACCTCCGGCAAGGCCGCCACCTCCGGGACCGCGACGGTGAAACCGTCCGGTACCCCGTCGGCGTCCTCGCCCGGGAAACCGTCCTCCGCGACCGTGGTGCCGGACGTCCAGGTGCGGGTGCTGGACGCGCGGACGGCCGAGCGGTCGCGCATCACCGGGCTCGGCATCCAGCTGACTCCCCAGGGGACGTCGGGCGACGCGTCGCACCGCGCCGCGGTCGAGGTGGACTATTCGGGCTTCCGGTACGCCTACGGCGGCGACTGGGCGTCCCGTCTGCGCCTGGTCCGGCTCCCCGCGTGCGCGGCCACCACGCCCGACCTGCCGCAATGCCAGGCCCGGACGCCGTTGCCCACCAGCAACGACGTGAAGACCGGGCGCCTGGTCGCCGACGTCGACCTGGCCGCCGCCGGCGCGACCACCCTGGCGGCCGAGGCGGGGCCGTCCGGCTCGGCGGGCACGTACGAGGCGACGTCGCTGTCGCCGTCGGCGACGTGGAACGTGAGCAACCAGAGCGGCGCCTTCTCCTGGTCCTATCCCCTGCGCCTGCCCCCGACCCCGGGCGGCCCCACCCCCAACGTCGCCTTCGTCTACTCCTCCGGCAGCATCGACGGCCGTACGGTCGCCACCAACAACCAGGCCTCCTGGATCGGCGAGGGCTTCGACTACTGGCCCGGCTTCATCGAGCGCCGCTACAAGCAGTGCGCCGACGACGACGTCACACCCAAGCGCAACGACCAGTGCTGGCGCTACAGCAACGCCACCATGTCCCTCAACGGCCAGGCCACCGAGCTGGTCCTGGACGACGCCACCGGCACCTGGCAGCCCAAGGACGACGACGGCACCAAGGTCGAGAAGCTGTCCGGCGCCGACAACGGCGACAACGACGGCGAGTACTGGCGCGTCACCACCCCCGACGGCACGCAGTACTTCTTCGGCCAGAACCACCTGCCCGGCTGGGCGAGCGGCAAGGCGGAGACCAACTCCACGTGGACCGTCCCGGTCTTCGGCGACGACTCCGGCGAGCCCTGCCACCAGGACACCTTCTCCGACTCCTGGTGCAAGCAGGCGTGGCGGTGGAACCTCGACTACGTCGTCGACCCGCACGGCACCGTCAGCACCTTCTGGTACGGCAAGGAGACCAACTACTACCGCCGCGACGTCACCACCATCACCGACGGCGTGCCGAACGGCACCCCGACGGTCTACGACCGGGGCGGCTACCTCAAGCGCATCGACTACGGGCAGCGCTCGGAGGCGATCTTCTCCTCCTCCGCGCCCGCGCGGGTCGTGTTCGACACCAAGGAGCGCTGCGACCCGACCTCGACCTTCGACTGCGCGGAGACCAAGTTCACCAAGGACAACGCCAAGTACTGGCCCGACGTCCCCTACGACCAGAACTGCGACTCCGGCGAGAAGTGCATCGACAAGTACGCGCCGACCTTCTGGACGCGCAAGCGGCTCGCCTCCGTGACCACCCAGGTCCTGGCGTCGGGCAGCACGTACAAGGACGTCGACACCTGGACGCTCCAGCAGAAGATGCGCGATCCCGGCGACGGCACCGCCGCCACGGTCTGGCTCGAGGGCATCCAGCACGCCGGCAAGGTCGGCGCCACGGCGGAGCTGCCGTCTGTGCGCTTCGCGGGCATCCAGAAGCCCAACCGTGTCGACGCCCTCGAAGGACGCCCGCCGCTCACCAAGTGGCGCATCTCCGCCATCGACAACGAGACCGGCGGCTCCCTGTCCGTCGCCTACTCCGACCCGGACTGCAAGGCCGGCGACACGCCCGAACCCGACTCCAACACCCGCCGCTGCTACCCCCAGTACTGGTCACCGGAGGGGGCGACCAGCCCGAAGCTGGACTGGTTCCACAAGTACGTCGTCACGCAGGTGCGCGCCATCGACCGTACGGGCGGCGCGCCCGACGAGGTGACCGGCTACGAGTACCTCGGCGGCGGCGCCTGGCACCACGACGACGACGACGGACTGACCAAGGAGAAGTACAAGACCTGGTCGCAGTGGCGCGGCTACGGCAAGGTGCGGGTCGTCCACGGCGAGGCCCCCGAGCAGCGCTCGCAGTCGGAGTACACCTACTTCCGCGGCATGGACGGGGACGAGAAGTCCGGCGGCGGTACGAAGGATGTCCAGGTCACCGACTCCGAGGGTGCGGCGGTGCCCGACGCCGAGCCCCTGCAGGGACGCGTCCGCGAGGAGATCCACTACGACGGGCCCGGTGGACCCGCCATGAGCGGCACCATCACCGGCTACTGGACCAGGCAGACCGCCAAGCGCGTGCGCTCGTGGGCCACGACCACCGCGCACCTGGTCGAGGTCGACAAGGTGCGCACCCGCACCGCGCTGGCGTCCGGCGGCTGGCGGTACACCGCCACCGACACCGACTACAACGCCGACGGCCTGCCCACCCAGGTCGACGACCTCGGCGACGAGTCGACCGCGAGCGACGACCAGTGCACCCGCACCGAGTACGCCCGCAACGCCGCCAAGTGGATGATCTCGTACGTCTCGCGCGTCGAGACGGTCACCAAGGCCTGCGCCGTCACGCCTGACCGGCCGGACGACGTGGCCTCCGACGTGCGCAAGTACTACGACAACCAGGCCTACGGCGCCGCGCCCACCAGGGGCGACGTCAGCAGGACCGAAAAGCTCGGATCGTGGAACGGCGGGCCGCAGTACGTCACCGTCGGCACCACCACCTTCGACGTGTACGGCAGGCCGCAGATCGTCACCGACGCCTCGGGCGGCAGGACCACCACCAAGTACACCCCGGCGACCGGCCCCGTCACCGGCACCGAGGTCACCAACGCGGCTGGTCACGTCACCAGGACCGAGGTGGAGCCCGCGTGGGGCGTCCCGACGGCCACCATCGACGTCAACCAGAAGCGCACCGACCTGACCTACGACCCTCTCGGCCGGCTCACCGGAGTCTGGCTGCCGGGACACGCCAGGTCGACGTACCCGTCCGCCCCGAACATGAAGTTCGGCTACCAGATCCGCACCGGCGGCTCGACCACGGTGTCCACCTCGACGCTTCGCAACGACGGCGTCCACTACACCACCGGCTACGCCCTCTACGACGGCATGCTGCGTCCCCGCCAGACCCAGCAGCCCGCGCCGGGCGGCGGCCGGGTCGTGGACGACACCCTCTACGACACGCGTGGCCTGGTCCACAAGACCAACGACGACTACTACACCGAAGGCGACCCGGGCAGCACGCTCTGGACTCCGGCCAGTGACGACGACGTCCCCGGACAGAACGTCACGGTCTTCAACGGCATGGAGTGGCCGACCGCGCAGATCTTCCGCAAGCGCGGCAGCGAGCAGTGGCGCACCACCACGACCTACGGCGGCGACCGCGTCAGCGTCGACCCGCCCGCCGGATCCACGCCCATCACGAAGATCACCGATGCCGACGGCCGGCTGGTCGAGCTCCGCCAGTACAAGGGCGACGGCCCGACCGGCGACTACGACGCCGTCACCTACACCTACACGCCGACCGGGCAGCCTGCGACGATCAAGGACGCGGCGGGCACCACCTGGACGTACCACTACGACCTGCGCGGCCGGCTCTCCCAGCTCGACGACCCCGACAAGGGCACCGCGAAGCTCACCTACGACGACAAGACCGACCGCCTGGTGACGACCACCGACGCGCGCGGCAAGAGCATCTTCTTCAGCTACGACGCGCTCGGCCGCAAGAGCGCCGAGTACGAGGGCACCTCGGCCAGCGGCACCAAGCTCGCGGAGTGGACCTACGACAAGCTGGCCGACGGCACGGTCGTGAACGGCCAGCCGACCGCCTCGACCCGGTATGTCAAGAACGCCACCACCGGGGCGATGGACGCCTACACCACGGCGGTCACCGGCTTCGACGACGCCTACCGGACCCTCGGCACCAAGACCACCATCCCGGCCGCCGAGGGAGGGCTGACCGGCACCTACGAGACCAGCACCGACTACAACCTCGACGGCACCGTCCACCGCACCGTGCTGCCCGCGGCCGGCGGCCTGCTGAAGGAGACGCTCCTCTACGACTACGACGAGCTCGGCAATCCCACCACCATGCGGGGACTGACCAGCTACGTCACCTCCACCTCGTACTCCAAGGTCGGCCAGCTGCTCGACATGATGATGTCGACCGGCGGCAAGCGGGTGAAGGAGACCAACTTCTACGACGAGGGCACCGGCCGGCTCACCCGCTCCCTGTACGAGCGGGAGACGTCGCCGATCTCGGTCGCGGACACCACCTACACCTACGACCAGTCCGGGAACATCACCAAGATCGCGGACAAGCCGGCCGGCCAGACGCCTGACGTGCAGTGTTTCCGCCAGGACTACCTGCAGCGCCTGGCCGAAGCATGGACGGCCACCGACGACTGCGCCTCGGACCCCTCACAGAGCGTCGTCGGCGGACCGGCACCGTACTGGCAGTCCTTCTCGTACGACATCGCCGGCAACCGTACCAAGGAGGTCGACCACCAGGCGTCCGGTGACGTCACGAAGACCTACACCTACGCCGGGGCCGGCAAGCCGCAGCCGCACACCCTGACCTCGGTCGAGTACAAGGGCGGCACCCGCGACGGGCAGATCGACAGCTATGGCTACGACCCCGCCGGCAACACCACCGAGCGCGGCTCCGGCCGTACCCTGGAGTGGGACGTCGAGGGCCACCCCGCCAAGTCCACCGACCCGTCCGGCGTCAGCACCTTCCTCTACGACGCCAACGGCGAGCGGCTGATCCGCCGCGATCCCACGTCCTCGACGCTGTACGTCGCCGGGATGGAGATCCGGCTCGACACCAGGACCGGCGCCAGGACGGCGACCCGCTACTACTCCCACGGCGGGCAGATCGTCGCCGCCCGCACCAGCAAGGGCGTCACCTGGCTCGCCTCCGACAATCACGGCACCACCGACGCCTCGGTCAGCGACGACGACACCCAGACCCCGTTACGCCGGTACTTCACCCCGTTCGGCCAGCTCCGCGGCTCACCGCCGTCGTCCTGGCCCGGCCAGAAGGGCTTCGTCGGCGGCACCATCGACGAGGCGACGTCCCTCACTCACCTCGGCGCCCGTGACTACGACGCCGAAACCGGCCGCTTCATCTCCGTCGACCCCGTCTTCGACGCCGCCGACCCGCAGAGCTGGAACGGCTACGCCTACGCCGACAACGACCCGGTCACCAAGTCCGACCCCACGGGCCTGCAACCGGACGGCCCCTGGACCGGTACCGACGGCCGTCACCACAAGGGCGCGATGGACCCTGGCGCCGGCAGCGACGGCAGCTGGCCTCATCCCAACCACCCCGGCCACTCCGGGTCCTCCGGATCGGGCGGTGGCGGCGGCTCACGGCACTGCGGCACCTGGGACTTCGGCTGCAAGGCCGGGCACTTCTGGAACCAGCACAAGGCCACCATCGTCAACGTCACCGTCACGATCGTCGTCACGATCGGCTGCGAGGCGGCGACGGCGGGGGCGGGAAGCATCGGCTGTGCGGCAGCCGGCGGAGCCGCCGGCAACCTCGCCGGCTACCTGGTCTCCACCCCACGTGACCAGTGGAGCCTGGGCGGCGCCTTCAACGCGGCGGCGGTAGGAGCCGTCACAGGTGCAGCGGGCGGATTCCTCGGCAAGGCCGCATCGGCGGTACTCGGCAAGGTCGCGAGCACGGCAGCAGGCAAGGCCGTCACGGGCGCCGTGGCCAAGGCGGCAGGCAAGGCGAGATCCGCGCTGGGCAAGATGGGCGGCGCCGCAGAAGACGCGGCCGGAGCGGAAGGCGCGGCCGCCAGAGCCGGTGGAAGCAAGGCCGGACGCCCGCATGCGTCGTCCGGATCTCGTGGGGGCTGTACCGGCAACAGCTTCGTCGCCGGTACGAAGGTCCAGTTGGCCGACGGCACGTTCAAGGCCATCGAGAAGATCAAGCCCGGAGAGAAGGTCCTGGCGACAGATTCTCACACGGGTAGGACCGCGCCGAAGCTCGTCGTCGCCGCCTTCTCGGGCGTCGGCTACCTCAACCTCGTCCAGATCACCGTCGACACCGACGGCAAGAAGGGCGACGAGACCGGCGTCATCCTCGCCACCGAACACCACCTGTTCTGGGACGCCGAGGACCACCAGTGGGTCCGCGCCGACCACCTGACGAGCGCCGATCACCTCCGCACCCCGGCCGGCGCCACCGTCCAGGTCGTCAGCACCACGAAGCAGCGGAACCATCCCACGGTCTACGACCTCACCGTCGCCGATGCACACACGTACTATGTCCTCGCGGGGCAGAAGCCGATTCTGGTCCACAACTGTAAGACCATCAATCCCAAGGCGGTGAAGTTCTCGCAGCGTGGCGTGTCCGCACGCTTCAAAAATGGCAATTCCATCCAGGATACGGTGGATGGAATCAAGGCAGGGGAAATTGATCCGAACGGCTTTCCACCAATTCGACTGGTTGAACGAGACGGGGATCTCTATACGTTGGACAACCGTAGATTGGTAACCTTCCAGAAGGCTGATTTGGACGAGATCCCGTATGTCATGGCAACTCCTGAGGAGGCCGCGAGAGAGGCGTGGAAGTTCGATGGGAACGGGACATCAATCCGGATTCGAGGCACAGGGGAGACCTGGGAACCGAATGGCTAGTCCGATCGAGGCCGCGATGGCGGTGACAACACGTGAAGAGCTGGTCGCCTATCTGGCTAATCTCGCGGAAAAAAGCCGCGAAGGAGAAATTCCAGTCGAGAATGTTCAGACCTGCGACTTCATCGAGGCGTCATCGGCCTGGCTGGAAGGACTGGACACATTTCTTCTTCGCCACACCGGACAGTCTGCTCCAAGCTCTCCGAGCTGGGCCACGATCGCGATGATTTTCTCGGCTGGGCTGGTGTACGAGTGAAGTTGATGCTCCATGACCGTGCCTGGAGGAGGAAGTCCTAAGTCGGGTCAATGGTCGTAGGCGATCAGGGAGCGGGTGTGTGATTGCGGTTGCGATAGGACGGGCGCAGCAATCGCACCCCGCGCTCGGCCAGGAAGGCGTCGAGTTCGGCGAGACATAGCTCTTGTAGGCGACGATGATCGGGGCGCGACGCTCGATCAGGAGGTTCGAGTCATGTTCGGTGATGGCCATCAGGACTTGACGTTCGTCTTTGCTCGAGGTGGCCAGGCCCATGTGATGGGCAGGGTGCAGATCAGGTCAGTCGACGCGGCGCACATGCACCTCCCCGCTCGCGGCGTGGGGCTCAAGGTGGGCGTCCAGGACACGATGAACCTCGGCTGGCGGCTGGCCTCAGTCGTCCAGAGCGCGCCGCGGAGTGCGTGCTCGACGGCTACCGCGCGAGCGCCATCCCATGGGCGTGGCCTTGCTGGAGAGCAGCAGCGCACAGACGGGGCTGATCACTGCGTTTGCTCCGGGAGCAAACGCCGCGGGCGCTGCTCGGCAAGCTGGTCGAGGCGCACCTGGGGCTCTTTGGCCCTCGCCGCCAAGCTGGGCACGCAGGATGTCACCTACTGCACCACACCCAGCCGAACTACCCATGATCGTGAAGTTCGAGCACGTTGGCGCGTATCCGGCTCTCGGCGATCCTCGCCAGCGCCGTGCGGGCCTGCGGCCGGCTGGCCGTGGGTGCGGTGGGCCGTACGGGGGCGAAGAGCGTGACCTCCACGGTCAGGTCCCGGGTGGCGGCCACCCGGACGATGGAGGCGAGCAGCGAGTCGTCCCCGACGTAGCAGGCACGGGTCGAGGTCGCCGGCCCTTCGCGGTAGCGGAGCACGGCCGGGCGGACCGGGGCGCCCGCGTCCACGGCCGCCTGGAAGACGGCCGGGCGGAACCGGCCCATCCCTCGTCCGCACCACGTGGTGCCCTCGGGGAAGGCGACCACGGTGTCGCCCGCCCTGAGGGCGTCGGCGACCGCGGCGACGGCCGATGGCAGCGCGGACAGGCGCTCTCTGTCGATGAACAGTGCGCCCGCGCCGGCGGCCAGTGTGCGGATGAAAGGCCATTCGCCGATCTCGCGCTTGGCGAGCGGCCGCGAGGGCACCGTGGCCGCGAGGACGAGTGGGTCGAGCCAGGACACGTGGTTCGCCACGACCAGAGCCCCTGTCCCCGATGCCGCACCTCCGCCCGGCCTCGCCCGGCTATCCGAAGCCGCGCTCCTCTCCGAGGACGTACCGGCGTCCGGCGCCGTGCCACTTGCCGACGCCGCCACCTCGAGGCGGATGCCGAGTGCGCGCATGAGCAGTCGCGCCCAGGCCATCGTGAGCTCCGTCCGCCACGTCGCCCGTATCCGCCCCAACAGGGACATCGGCACCCCGGCGAGCAGCACCAGGAACGCCGCGACCAGCCGGACCGTGAGCTGGACGGGCCCGGCGGCGGCGAGTGCGGCGTCCACGCACGCGGCCGTGGTGCAAGGGCCGAGCGGGCGCCACGGGTCCGGCGCCTTAAGAGAGAGTGACGCCTCGGGCGCGACGGCGCTCACAGCGTCTCCCCGAGGAAGTACCGCAGGTAGCGCATGTTCACGTTCGCCATCGACAGCAGCACGAAGAAGTCCGCGGTGCCGAAGTCCCGGTCGTGCGCGGGCGCCCCGCACACCTACGACCCCAGCCGCAGATAGCCGCGCAGGAGGGCGGGCGGTACGAAGCGGTCGGAAGGGGCCGCATCATGGGACAGCCACGGCGTGTGCGGCGTGACCCGGTACTCCTTCGGCCCGAGCGGGACCCGCTCCATCACGGCGGCGGCCAGTGTGCCCCCATCGTCCAAAGGCACCGAGCAGCAGCCCGCCAGCCATTGGTGGCCGCCGGAGAGCATGTACCGGGCGATGCCCGCCCACATCAGGGCGACCACCGCGCCGCCCCGGTCGGGGTGGACGCAGGTGCGGCCCGCCTCCACCAGGCCCTTCCTGAGCGGGGCGAGGTTGGTCAGGTCGAACTCGCCGTCGGAGTAGAGCCGGTCGGTACGCCACGGGGGAAGGAGCCGGTAGGTGCCGACGACTTGACTGCCGTCGCGTACGAGGAGGTGGTCGCAGTAGGCGTCGAACCGGTCCACGTCGAGGCCGGAGAGCGGGCTGTCGAGCCGCGCCCCCATCTCCCCGGCGAAGACCTCGTGGCGGAGCCGCTGAGCGGCCTGCACGTCGGCGGCGCTGGTGGCCATGCCGACCGTGTACCGCCCGGTGTCCAGAGTGATCGTCATGGGCGCGTCCTTCCATCAGGTCCAGCGAGGGGACTGCTGGGTTTACCGGCAGGGGAATCGCTTCCCTGATATGGTTCGTGTGTTCGAAACGGGCAGGGCTTGTCCGTCGCCTACCTCAATCGAGGGAAGCGAGAAGCCGCTCCCCTCGGGGAACGGAGGAGTCACGAAAGCGTCTCGCGCCTATGTCGACATGCCGAAACGACGGGTGTGTCTCTCATCGGGGGCAGTCAGGCGACCGCGTGGTGAACCTCGCACACGGCCGCAACAAATCGCTTTCTTCGCTCTCTCGCCCTTCGCTACACTCGCCACTGATCATCGACGAGGGGAAGGAGAACGGCCGTGCGCCACAGCACCGCTGCCGTCGTCCCCCCGTCGCGCCACGAGGTGATCCTGGTGTCTCCGTCGCCCCGGTGCCGGCTGCGCGGCCGCCACTGGACGACGCCCTGACGAGTACCTGACCCGCCACCCGAGGCCGGCTCGTCCGGGAAATCGCGCTGTCCCCTTTTTTCTGGACCGAAAGGTCATGGGCTGTGCGTGCTCACCTCTCGAAACAAGAACAGGCCACCCTGCCGGCCGTCGTACGCAATCTCGGCATCCTCGCCCACGTCGACGCCGGTAAGACCACCGTCACCGAGCGGATGCTGTACCTGGCCGGCGCCACGTACAAGCGCGGCGAGGTGCACGACGGCACGACCGTCACCGACTTCGACTCCCAGGAACGCGACCGCGGCATCACGATCTTCGCCGCCGCGGTGAGCTGCGTCTGGGACGGGCACCGCGTCAACCTGATCGACACCCCCGGCCACGTCGACTTCTCCGACGAGGTGGAGCGCTCGCTGCGGGTGCTCGACGGCGCGATCGCGGTGTTCGACGCCGTCGCGGGCGTCGAGCCGCAGAGTGAGTCGGTGTGGCGGCGGGCCGACCGGTACGGCGTGCCGCGCGTCGCGTTCGTCAACAAGCTGGACCGGGCCGGCGCCGACCTGGACGCCGCCGTCGAGTCGATCCGCCGCCGGCTGCACAAAGCCCCCCTGGTGGTCCAGCTGCCGATCGGGCAGGAGGACCGCTTCGCCGGCGTCGTCGACCTGGTCAGGATGCGCGCGCTCGTCTGGGAGACCGACACCTGCCAGGAAGGACCGGTGCCGGAGGACCTGCTGGACGAGGCTCGGCGGCGGCGCAGGCTGCTCGAGGAGTCGGTGGCGGAGCTGCACGCGGACGCGCTGGAGGAGTTCTGCGCGCTGCCGTCGATCTCCGACCGGACGCTGGCCGCCGCGCTGCGCGACCTGACCGCGAGCGGTGCGGGCCTGGTGGTGCTGTGCGGGTCGGCGTACCGCAACCGCGGGATCGAGCCGCTGCTCGACGCCGTGGTGGCGTACCTGCCGTCGCCGCTGGACGTGCCTCCGGTGCGAGGCGTGGACGGCGCGGAACGGGCCGCCGACCCGGAGGCGCCGCTGGCCGCGCTGGCGTTCAAGGTGAGCTCGACCGCCACCGGGCGGCTGACGTACCTGCGGGTCTACTCGGGAACGATGCGGAAGGGGGACCTGGTGCTGGACACCGGCACGGGCCGCACCGAGCGCGTCAGCCGCATCCTGCGGGTGCAGGCCGACCGGCACACCGAGGTGGACCGGGCGGTGGCCGGGGACATCGTCGCGGTGGTCGGGCTGAAGTCGGCCCGCACCGGGAGCACCCTGTGCGCGCCCGAGGCTCCGCTGGTGCTCGAACCGCCGAGCGCGGCGGACCCGGTGGTGTCCGTGGCGATCGAGGCCCGCCGGAGCGTGGACGCCGACCGGCTGGCCTCGGCGCTGGCGCGGCTGGCCGAGGAGGATCCGTCGCTGGCGGTCCGTACGGACGCCGAGACCGGGCAGACGCTGCTGTCCGGGATGGGCGAGCTGCACCTGGAGGTCGCGGCGGAGAAGCTCCGGCGCGACCACGGGCTGGACGTCGCCGTGGGCCGTCCGCAGGTGGCGCTGCGGGAGACGGTGACGCTCGGCGTGGCCGGGCTGCTGTACCGGCACGTCAAGCAGGACGGCGGCGCGGGGCAGTTCGCCCACGTCGTGCTGGACGTGGAGCCGCTGGACGGGGAGCCGCCGGACGGCGAGCCGGGCAGTGAGGGCTTCGAGTTCCGCTCGACCGTGGTCGGCGGCCGTGTGCCGCGCGAGTACGTGCGGGCGGTGGAGGCCGGCTGCCGGGACGCCCTGGCTGACGGACCGCTCGGGGGCCACCCGGTGACCGGCCTGCGGGTCACGCTGACCGACGGGGCCACCCATCCGAAGGACTCGTCGGACCTGGCGTTCCGCACAGCCGGGCGGCTCGCGCTGCGCGAGGCGCTACGGGCCTGCGCGGTGGAGTTGCTCGAGCCGGTGGTGGAGGTCACGGTCACCGTGCCCGACGATACGGCAGGCGGCGTGCTGGGCGACCTGGCAGCCCGGCGCGGCCGGATCTCGGGATCGTCGGCGCGGGCCGGCACGGTGGTGATCACCGCCGTGGTCCCGCTGGCCGAGGTGTTCGGGTACGCGACCCGGCTGCGTAGCCGTACGCAGGGCCGCGGCACGTTCACCACCAGGCCGGCCGGTTACGCCCCGGCACGATAGAGGACGGCCCCGCCCGCGCGGGCGGGGCCGTCCCCTCAGGAGAACGACCGGCCGTTGAGCAACGCCCTGCCGAGAGCGGTGATGTGATGGAAGACGGTGTTGCCGTCACGCCTGGAATCGACGAGGCCGGCATTGCGCAACACCGCCGCGTGGCGGCTCGCCATGGCCAGCGAGATGCCCAGGCGCTGGGCCAGCTCCGTCGTGGTCATGGGCCGGGCGACCTGCTCCAGGACGTACGCGCGGGTCCGGCCGAGCAGAGCCACGACCGGTTCGTGTTCCGGCGCGTCGTCCGCTCGCACGCGCGGGAGCCAGCCGACGGGCGGCTGTACGGGAAAGCACAGCAGAGGCGGCAGATCGGTGTCCCGCAACGTGATCGGGTGGCGGCGGCAGAACGCCGACGGCAGGAGAACGATCCCGCGCCCCTCAAGGTGCACGTCGTGCTCCACATAGTCGAGCACGCAGAGGACCGGTGGCTCCCACACCACGTCCGGATGAAGTTCGTTCAGCAGGCGATCGACGCCGCCGTCGGCGAGCGCCTGCAGCCGCCGGGCGTGGTCAGCCTGCAGGTGCGGGCGCAGCATGCGTTTGTACGGGGCTATTCCGGCATGGTGGTACTCGGTGATGGCATTGCCCAACCGGCGGAGCATCGGAGCTCCTCCGTCCAGCAGCGCCCTGATCGACGCGGAATTCGGTTGCTTGTCATTGAAATAGCTCAGCTCTTCGCGGAACCGTGGTGTGGGGGTGGAAAGCAGCCAATCCAGTTGCTCCTCCAGCGGGTCGCCCCCGCGCCCCGGGGTCAGGAAGTCCGGTGAATATCCTTGAGGCGGCGTCAACGACAGCAGCAGGCGCATATCGGTGACTTTCACCTGCCGCGTCCGCCGCCACCACTCGCCATAAGTCAGCTCCCTGCCTTCCTGCAGCACATGGAGGCTCAGCAACACGTCCCACAACGGGTCCGTGTCCTCGGCCAAGGTAATACGCCGCAGGTCCTCGCTGGTGAAGTGGATGCGCAACACTTCCTGCCCCCTGTCCCGTCTGTGCAGACCTCATCGTCCTTCGACTACCGACGGGACAGAATGGTTGGGCGTTGCCGGGGCCGGCCCATCCGCAGGCGTGCCTGAGCCGCCCGCCCGTCGTCCGGCGGGAGGGCGGGCGGGCGCGGTCGTGGTCAGCGCTTCGGTCCCTTGCTGAACGGGGTGACCGGGCGGTCCTGCTTGACGCCGTCGACGGCGATGTCCACGGCCTCGTTGTAGAAGGCCACGTACCCCCGGATCGGCGAGGCCGCGGGCACGGGGTCGGGGTAGGACCAGGCGATGTCGGGCGGCGCGCCCCCGCCCTTGAGCGACCAGTAGGAGGCCAGCCCCTTGTACGGGCACCGCGTCCGCGTCGCCGTCGCCTCCAGCAGATCGAACCGCACGTCGCCGGGCGGGATGTAGTAGCGGGTCACCAGTCCGGTCTCGAACAGCAGCACCGGGCTGCGCGTCTCCGCGACCACCCGCCCGCCGATCTCGACCACGACGTGCCGGGAGCTGGGAATGGGGTCCACCCGCTTGTACGGGTCCCGCGGGTGCACGAAGATCTCCTCGTCCTCCTCGTACCAGTGGTCGAGCACCACCTCCGGATGCCCGAACCACGCGAAGGCGATGTGGCCGGGCAGCTCGGGATAACGCCAGGCGGCGTTGCGCACGAGGGCGTCCCCGACCGCGAGGTCATAGAAGGTGCGAGCGTCACCCGGCGGTTCGCCCGCGGCGCGCAGCAGGTCGGTGCGCACGTCACCGGCCGGGAAGGCGTAGCGGGGCGTCGGCCGGTCCGGCTCCCAGACGAGCACGGGAACGCGGCTGTCGACGACCACGACGTCGCCGCGGACGCCGCGCACCCAGCGCTCGCTCGGCTCCCAGGTGAAGGCTCCGGACGCGGGCATGGTCAGACCTCCGTCGGCTCGGCGACGCACCAGGGAGCTTCCCACATTCAGGTAGGGACAGTCGGATGTCAACTGCACGCCCGTACACCCGTACCGGCGCGGCGAAACGGGGCAGGGTCCCGGTGTCGGCCACACCGTCATGCATTGCCCTCGCGGGCCGGACCGTGGGAGCGACGGAGGCGGGCCATCGCCGCTACCGTGCCGCCTTCCTGCTCGCCCTCATCGGCGGGCGCGCGCGGCGGGAAGGGTGGCCACGGCCAGCACGGCCGCCAGGGGCAGCACCGTCACCAGGTACGCCGCCCGCAGGTCGAGCGCGGCCCCCAGCGCGGCGAGCACCGCGGGCGCGGCCAGGATCGCCGTGCCGGAGGCGAGTGCTCCGTACGCCGACGACCGCGCCACCGTGAGCCCCGGCACCTGGACCAGCCGCGCCAGCGTCACCGGGTAGAACGGCGCGATGCCCAGGCCGGCCACCACGAGCCCCGCCGCGACCGGCAGGGGCGCGTCGGTGAGGGAGACCGCGAGCGTCCCGGCCGCCGTGAGGCCGCACCCCAGGGGGACGACCGGCAGGTCGCGGGCGAGCAGCCGCGGCGCCACCAGCCGACCGGCGGCCATCCCCACCAGGAACGCGGTGGCCGCCGCGGCGGCGGTCCCCGGGGCCAGCCCGGTGACCTGCAGCCGGGCCGTGCCCCAGATCGTGAAACAGAACTCCATGGACACGGCCACCACGATCACGGCCCACGCCTTCACCACCCGCCCCCGCCCCGGCGCGACAGACTCCGCGCCACCCGCTCCACCGCCCGGCCTGCCGGCCGGCTCGCCGCCTGACCCGCGGGTCGAAGGCCCGCCGCCGGCCGTGGTGTCACGTCGCGGGCCGGGCGCGTCACGGGGCGGCCGTCCACGTCTCCAGGCGTCGGCCGCGATACCGCACGACGCTCAGCATGGACCCGCGCTTCGTGGCCGGCGACCCCGCCGCCTGGTGCAGCGACTTCGGCTACGCCCTGAACCGGGCCGCCGT
>NZ_JBEXDT010000046.1:0-65532 GCF_040605905.1 Nonomuraea sp. NPDC005501
CGCCGCTGGGCGCCCTCGGCGCCGCCGGCCACCTCGCGGCGCGCAACCTGCGCTCCCGCGCCGGGCGGACGGCTTCGGTCATGGCGCCGCTCACTCTCATGGTCGCCATGACGTGCACGATCCTGTTCGTCCCCGTCACCCTCGGTCAGGCGGCCGGCGAGCAGGCAGACGCCGGCATCCGCGCCGGGTTCGTCCTGTCCGGCCGCGAACGACCCGCCGCGACGGGTCCGGAGCTCCGGGAGGGCACGCCCGCCGCCCGGGTACGCCGGGTGGCCGGGGTGGAGGCCGTCACCGAGGTGGTGCGCACCTCCGTCAGGGCCGGGCTCGACCGGTACGGCGCGCAGGGCCTCACGCCGGACGCCCGCACCGTGGACCTGGGTGTCGTGGCCGGGTCCCTGGACGGGTTCGGCCCCGGCTCGGTCGCGCTGAGCCGGACCGCGGCCTCCCGGCTCGGCGTGGGGGTGGGCGACCGGCTGGAGCTGACGCTCGGCGACGGCACGCCGGTCGCGCCGCGGGTCGCCGCCCTCTACTCCCGCGGTCTCGGGTTCGGCGACGTGACGCTGGACCACGCGCTCGTCGCCGCGCACGTGGACGACCCGTCGGGCACGCTGCTGGTGTCGGCTCCCGCGCTGACCCGGGACCGGCTCGCCGCGGCCCTGCCCGGACTGCGGGTGCTCGACCGCGCCGCGGCCGCCGGGGTGAGCGCCCCGAACGCCGGGGTGAACGACGCCGGGGTGAACTACGTGGCCATGGGACTGGTCATCGCCTTCACCGCGATCGCCGTGGTCAACACGCTGGCCATGTCCACCTCGGACCGCGCCGGCGAGCTGGCGCTGCTGCGGCTGGTGGGCACGACCAGGCGGCAGGTGCTGCGCGTGCTGCGGCTGGAGACGCTGGCCGCGGTGCTCGTGTCCATCGGGGCGGGCACGCTGATCGCGCTGGTGACGCTGACGGCGTTCGCCGCGGGCATGACGGGCTCGGCGGCGCCGTCCGTGCCCGTGCCGGGATACCTGGCCGTGGCCGGCGCGGCCGCGGCGCTCGCGCTCGCCGCCACCGCCCTGCCGGCCCGGCTGGTGCTCGGGCGGCGCCCCGCGGTCCACTGAGGACGCCGCCCGAGCGTGGCTGCCACGATCAGGCGCCGGCTCGCCGCCGCCTGATCGTGGCCTCGTACAGCTCCAGGTAGCGGTCCGCCATGACGCCCGGCGAGAAGCGGCGGGTGGCCTCCGCCCGGCACTCCTCGGGGTCGATCTCGTCCACCCGCAGGACGTACTCGGCCAGCTCCTCCTCGGTGTCGGCCAGCCATCCGGTGCGGCCGTGGTCGATCAGCTCCGGCAGGCAGCCCCGGCGCAGCCCCACGGCCGGCACGCCGAGGGCGAGCGCCTCGACCACCGCGGTCCCGCCCGGCTCGTCCCACTGGACGGGGAACAGGGCGGCCCGCGCCGAGCCGTACAGCTCGTCGCGCCGACGCCCCGCGACGGCCCCCTCCCAGCGGACCAGGTCGCCGTCGAGGTAAGGGCCGACCGCCTCCAGGTGGTAGCGGACGTCCGGGTGGCCGTGCAACGGGTGGTACGGGTCCTGGACGACGGCGTCCAGCTCGGCCTGCGTGCCGAGGCCGCTGACCGGCCCGGCGAGCGCCAGCGGCTGCCCCAGCTTCTGGCAGATGCGGGCCGCGACGTGCTGGCCCTTGAGCCGGCAGATCCGCCCCATGACCACCAGATGCTCGCCGCGTTCCACCCGGGGCGCGGCGCCGGCGAGCGGGGTGGCCAGGTGGACCGCCCCGAGCGCCGCCTCGCGCAGGGCGGCCGGCGCGGTGCGGAGCTGCGACTCCGACACGCCGTTGGCGGCGACCGACTCGGGGAAGGCGCCGTAGAACGCGGCGTGCTTGCGCAGGTCCCAGTGCAGGGTGTGCAGCACGGGCGGCCCGTCGAGGGCGGAGAGCACGGCCGGACCGACCACCTCCAGATGGTCGTGGACGAGGTCCACGTCGTCGCGGCGGCGCAGCTCGCGCGCCACCATCGCCTGGTGGGCGTGCGCCAGCCCCATGACCTCATTGTACGGTTTCTGCAGCTCCGCGAACTGGCCGGAGTCGTAGACGCTTACCAGCTCGTCCACCTCCAGCGTGCTCGACCCGACGGAGGCGAGGACGACCCGCACCCCGCGCTCCCGCAGCGGGGGCACGAGCGTGGCCACGACGTTCTCGATGCCGCCGTAGCCGGAGGGCGGGACCTGGAGCCAGGGTCCCGTGTTGATCAGCACGTTCATGCGACGTCCTCCTCGGCGAGCAGCAAGGCGAGCGGAGGACGCTCGGCCACGACGACGTTCATGAGCGAGGCCTGCCCGTCGAGCCCGAACTGCAGGAGCGTGCGGGCGGGCGGCTGGGCGGCCATGACCCGCCCCTGGCGTTCGAGACGGGTCCAGGCGGTGTGCAGGATCTGCCCGGCCATCCGGCCGAGTGCCGCGGTGGACTGGTGGGAGTGCACCCGGACGCCCAGGTCCACCTGGGCCATGGCGTCGAGGCCGACCAGCTCCAGCAGGTCGACGAGGAGCCCGAGCTCGACGCCGTACTCGGTGACGAACGGCACCTGCTCCAGCGTCTCGCGCCGGCCGGCGTACTCGCCGCCGAGCGGCTGCTGGAACCCGGCCAGCTCGGGCCAGAACATGTTGATGAGCGGGCGTGCCACCAGCTCGGTGACCCGCCCACCGCCTCCTCGCCGCCGCACCCCGTCGGCGCCGGTGAACGGCCGTTCGCAGGCGCCCTTGACGAACTGGATGCCGGGGTCGGTCAGCAACGGCCCGAGGAGGCCGATGACGAAGTGCGCGCCGAAGTCGCGCAGGTCGGCGTCGACGAAGACGACGATGTCCCCGCTGGAGGCCGCCAAGCCCTTCCACAGGGCCTCACCCTTGCCGGTGAGAGGCGGCAGGTGGGAGAGCACCGCGTTCTGTGCCACGACGCGTGCTCCCGCGGCGCCCGCCCTCTCGGCCGTCGCGTCGGTCGAGTTGGAGTCGACGACGAGGACCTCGTCCACGAGCGGAACCCGCTCGACGAGCTCGCGGCGGATCACGGTGACGATGTCGCCGACCGTCGACTCCTCGTTGCGAGCCGGCAGGACGACGCTCACCGTGGTCGTTCCCTTGGCGAGGAGCAGGGCCTCGGGGACCCACTCGGTCGCGGTGCTCGAGTGGGGACCGTACCATTCCCGAGCCCTGGCCAAGGCCCGCAGTTCTGTCTCCATGCACTCAGCCCCGTTCTGTTTTAGGGGTTCACGGTCGCGCATATGTTCCCTATAGCCGCGCGTTTGAACGTGTTGTTTGATTTTGCGCAAGCGTGGGATATGCGAGATGTGTCCTCAACCACCCGTGTAGGCATCATCGGTGCCGGAAATGTCGCCGCGCGTCACGCGGACGTGCTGTCAGGTTTTCCCGATGTGGTGATCGCCGGAATCGCCGACGTCGATCCCCTCAAGGCCGAGGCGCTCGCCGCGCGTCACGGAGTCCCGGCTTTTGACGGCCATGCCGGGCTCCTGGAGGCGGGCGGACTCGACGCAGTATACGTCTGCGTGCCCCCATTCGCGCACGGTAAGCCTGAGCATGATGTTCTGTCATGTAATCTCCCGATTTTCGTGGAAAAGCCGCTCGCACTCGACCTGAAGACCGCGGAAAACATCGCGTCCGAAATCCAGCGGCGTGGACTGCCCTCGGCGGTCGGGCATCACTGGCGCTACCTGGACGTTCTCGACCGGGCCCGCGACCTGCTGGCCGACCGTCCGGTACGGCTGGCGCTCGGCCACTGGCTCGACAAGGTTCCCCCGGTCGGCTGGTGGCTGGACCCGGCCCGGTCCGGCGGCCAGGTCGTCGAGCAGGCGGTCCACGTCCTGGACCTGGCCCGGGTCCTGGTGGGCGAGGTCACCATGGTCCACGCGGTGCCCGCCGCGTCCGGCGGCGACGGCGCCGCCGGGGAGGTGGACCGGGCCGTGGCCGCCGTGCTGAGCTTCGCGGGCGGCGCCACCGGCACCCTGGCCACCACGAGCCTGCTGCGGCACAAGCACCGGGCGGGACTGGAGGTCTACGCCGACGGCGTCGCCCTGGAGCTGACCGAGACCTCGCTGACCGTCGACGGCGGCGAGGTCGTCGAGGACGCCGGACGGGCGAAGACGCTGGTGGACCGGACGTTCGTCGACGCCGTGCGGGGCGCGGACGGCGACGTGCGGGTGCCGTACGCGGAGGCGCTGCGCACCCACCGGGTGGCGCTCGCGCTGGCCAGGTCGGCGGCCGAGGGAAGGCCGGTGACCCTGGATGACTGACCACGGCGCCGGAGTGACGGGCGGCGCGACGGTGCGCAGCCGCGTGCTGTGCGTCGAGGCTCCCGGCAAGATCGCCCTGGCCGAGGAGGAGCTGCCCGAGGTGCCCGAGGGCGGGTTCCGGGTGGCGACCGCCTACAGCGGGATCTCCACGGGCACCGAGCTGACCTACGTCAAGGGCACCAACCCCTACCTCGCCGCCTCCTGGGACCGGGCGCTCGGCCTGTTCCGGCCGGGCGCGCCGGCGGTCCGCTATCCCGTGCGCGGCATCGGGTACATGCAGGTCGGCCGGGTGGTCGAGGCCCGTACCGCGGCCGTGCGCGAGGGCGCGCTGGTCGCGATGGCGTACGGCCACCGCACCGGGTACGTGGCCGACCCGCTGACGGACCGGTTCGTGGAGCTGCCGGCCGGCCTCGACCCGGTGCTCGGCGTCTACGTCGCGCACATGGGGCCGATCTGCGCCAACGGGCTGCTGCACGCCGCCGCCGACCTGCACGGACCCGCGGTGCGGGACCTCGGCGACGGCGTGCGCGGGCGGCGCGTGGCCGTGGTCGGGGCGGGCGTGGTGGGGCTGCTCACGGCCTCGTTCGCGCTGGCGCACGGGGCGGCGGAGGTCGTGGTGGCGGACGAGACGCCCGCCCGGCTGCGGATCGCCGAGGCCCTGGGCGCCCGAGCCCTGGGAGCCGGGGCCCTCGCCACGGAGGAGGACCCGGCGGTGGAGCTCAAGCGCCGCTGGCGGCACGGCCCGGACGACCGGGGCGCCGACGTGGTGTTCCAGTGCCGTGGGCAGGCCAGGGCGCTCGCGCTGGCCCTGCGGATGCTGCGGCCACAGGGCACGGTCGTGGACCTGGCCTTCTACACCGGCGGCGCGGACGAGGTGCGGCTCGGCGAGGAGTTCCACCACAACGGGCTGTCGCTGCGGTGCGCGCAGATCGGCCGGGTGCCGCGCGGGCTCGCGCACGCCTGGGACAGGGAGCGGCTCTCGTACGAGACGATCGCCCTGCTCGGGCAGCGCGGCGCGGTGCTACGCGAGCACCTCGTCACCGAGGTCGCCGATTTCGCCGAGGCGCCGGGCCTCCTCGCGGATCTGGCCGCCCGCCGGCGTCACGCCGTCCAGGCCGTCCTCCGCTGCGACGTCGAGGACGAGGGCGGCTGACCAGCTGAAGTCGTGGCAGCCGTGCCCCTCCAGCGTGAACGGGTCGAAGTACTCGCGGAACCCGGACTCGGCGACGGCGCGGACCATGCCCTCGGCGAGCGGCGCCGCCAGGTCGGGCCGGCGCCGCCGCAGGCCCCGCCAGATCAGCCAGGTGAGGTTGATCCAGGCGGGGCCGCGCCAGTAGCGGACCGGGTCGAACTCGGGCGCGGCCGGCGCGAAGCTCGGCAGGATCCCGTCCTTGAGCCCGAAACGGTCGAGCCCGGTGCCGATCAGCTCGTTGACCAGCTCGCGCGGCAGGCCGGGGAGCATGAGCGGGGTCAGCCCGGCGGCGCTGTTGGAGCGCACCAGGCAGCCGGTGAGCATGTCGCGGGCGTGGAAGAGGCCGTCGTCGTAGAGGTGCTCGGCCATCGCGGAGGTGTGCGCGGCGGCCTCACGCAGGTGCGGCTCGGGGTCGTGCCCGACGGCCCGCGCGATCCGGGCCAGCGCCACCTCGGCCACGCCGTACGCGGTGTTGAACAGCGGGTCCTCGACCCGGAAGGCGTCGGAGCGACGGTAACCGGTGTCGCGGTAGGCGCGGGCGAGGGTCGTGTAACGCGCGTAGTCGCGGTCGGTGGGCCGCTCGTCCACGCTGACGTGGGTGGTGTCACGACGCACGAACGCGGACGGCTCGGGCTCGACGGCGGACAGCGGCGCGTCCCAGGCCGGGCTGTTGTCCATGCCCGACTCCCACGGGTGGACGATCGAGATGAGCCCCTCGGGCGAGCGCCTGGCGGTGCGCAGGTACTCCTGCTGGGCGACCAGGCGGGGATAGATCCGCCGCAGGAACGCCGTGTCGGGGTCGGCCAGGTGGACGCGCCAGGCGGCCAGCGCGTGGACGGGCGGCTGCACGATGCCGGAGGTCCGCGCCCCGGAGGGCGCGCTGACCTGCCAGAACTCCGGTCCGGGGAAGTAGGCGCCCTCCGGCACCGCCGGGTTGAACACGATGTGCGGCACCCGGCCGTCGCGCCACTGCGCCCCGAACAACGTCAGCAGCTCCGACCTGGCCCGGCGCGGCGACCACTGGGCGTTGCCGATGGCGATGAAGGCGGAGTCCCAGCTCCACTGGTGGGGGTAGAGGGTGCGGGAGGGGACCGTGTAGCTGCCGTCCCAGTTGGCGACGAGCACGCGGACGGCATCGCGGAGGATCATAGGAATTTCCTGATGAAGGAGGCGGTCTGGGGAAGGACGATCTCCGGCTCGCCACGCAGGCGGCACTCCAGCGCCAGGTAGCCGTCGTAGCCGGCGGCGTCGAGGGCGGCGAGCTGGGCGCCCCAGTCGAGGTGGCCGGTGCCGGGCTGGTTGCGGTTGGACTCGCTGACCTGCATATGAGCAAGGTAGGGGGCGGCCTGCAGGATCGAGCGGCAGGGGTCGTCCTCCTCGATGTTCATGTGGTAGGTGTCGCCGGCCACCCGGATCGCCTCCATCGAGCAGTACGACACGGCCTCGGCCAGCGTGTTCACCATGTGATCCTCGTACCTGTTGAGAGGCTCCAGCATGATGAGCACGCCGTTGCGCTGGGCGTGCTCGCCGAGCGTGGTGAGCGCCTCGGCCAGCACCTCGCGGTCCTCGTCCGGACCGCGGGGCGGCTCGAACGGCGGCAGCCGGCGCGAGAACTGGCCCCAGGAGGCCGGCGTCATCACGCCGATGCCGCCCAGCTCGGCGATCACGGTGAGCTGCGACCTGAGCTGCTGGATGGCGTCCTTGCGCCGGACCGGGTCGAAGTCGCCGATGAAGTGCGGCATGTCCACGCACACGGTCGGCATGACGACGCCGTCGGCCAGGGCGCGCTTGAGCTCGGTCAGGCGGGTGGCGAAGTGGAAGTCGCCCTTGCCGCGCAGCTCGATGGCGTCGAAGCCGGCGTCGACCGCGAAGGCGAACTTCTCCTGCAGCGTGCGGCCGGGCAGAAGCTGCTCCTGGACGGAAAGCTTCACTTGTCTCACTCCTCGAATCGGAAGACGAGCTGGAGGACGTCCGACGGCCGGTGGTCGAGCAGCTCGTAGGCCGTGGCGGCCTCCCCTGCGGGGACCACGTGGCTGACCAGGCCGAGGACGCTCACCTCGGCCCGGTGGACGAGCTCCATGAACGTGCGCTGGAGCCGCTCGACGTCCCAGCGGTGGGACAGCCATGAGGCGACGCCGCCGATCTGGGAGGAGACGAGCTGCACCTGGTTGTGGTGGAACTCCTCGCCCAGCCGCAGGCCGGCCGCGTCGCCCTGGTAGAAGCCGGCGGCCACGACGCGGCCGCCCCGGCGCACGGTCCTGATGGCCTCGTGCAGGCCCTGGTGGCTGCCGCTCAGCTCGATGGCGCTGTCGGCGCCCTCGACGCGCTTGCGCACGATCTCGGCGACCGAGCCGGAGCGCACGTCGAACGTCTCCGCGGCCCCGAAGGCCCGGGCCAGCTCCAGCCGGGCCGGGATGGCGTCGGCCGCGAGGACCCGGGCGCCGCTGAGCACGGCCATCCGGGTGGCGAGCAGGCCGATGACGCCCTGGCCGAAGACGGCGACCTGGTCGCCGAGGCGCAGGTCGGCCGCGTGGACGGCGTTGAGCGCGATGGCGCCGACGCGGGCGAACACGCCGGTCAGCGGGTCGGCGCCGGGCGGCAGCACGTGGCCGGCCAGCCGCTCGGCGGGCACGACGGCCTCCGCCCGGTGGCCCCAGATGCCCCACACGAGGCTGCCGACGGGCGGGTCGGCGACGTCGGGCGCGGCCTCGACGACCTCGCCGACCTCCTGGTAGCCCCATCCGGTGAGCGGATAGGCGTGGGTGCGGCCGTCGACGAAGAGCCGGCGCTCGGCGTCCCACCTGCGGGTGAGGTACGGATTGGTGCCGCGGTAGGCGGTGAGTTCGGTGCCCGCCGAAACCCCGGAATACAGGGTGCGGACCCGGACGGAGCCCGGACCGAGGGCGGCGGGCGGCTCGACGCCGACACGGACGCGACCTGGTCCTTCAAAGGTGATGACGCGCATTCCCCCACGCTTACGATTATTGATCAAACGAAAGTCAAGGAATTAGTACGTGCACGCAGACCATAGTTGAGCGGATAACACTCTTAAGTCCAGGACTTCGACGGAGGTAACAATGAAATTGGGTTTCCTGACCGCCTGTCTCCCCGAGCTCGATCTCGTGGATGTCGCCCGCTGGGCCGCCGCGCATGGTTTCGAGGCGCTCGAAGTCGCCGGATGGCCGTCGACGGATACCCGAAATCACATCAGAGTGGACCGTTTCGACGAAGCCGAAAGAGAGCGGGTCGGGAGAATCTTCGCAGAGACCGGACTCACCCTTTCCTCGATCGCCTATTACGAGAACAATCTGCACCCTCGCGCTGGGGCGGAGGTGAACGCGCACGTGCGCCGGTGCGTGGAGGCCGCGGCGGCGCTCGGCTGCCCCACCGTCGGCACGTTCGTCGGCCGTGACCCCGGCCTGTCGGTCCGCGACAACCTCGAACGCGCCGAGGGCGTCTTCCGGCCCCTCGTCGCCCACGCCCGGGACCACGGCGTCGACCTCGTCATCGAGAACTGCCTGATGAAGAGCTGGCACCCCGACGGCTACCCGGGCAACCTGGCCTACTCCCCCGAGCTGTGGGAGTGGATGTTCACGCTCGGGCTGCGGCTCAACTACGACCCCTCGCACCTCGTCGCGCTCGGCATCGACCCGGTCGCGGCCGCCATGCCGTACGTGTCGCAGATCTCCCACGTGCAGGCCAAGGACACCGAGCTGCTGCCGGGCACCATCAACCGCTTCGGCTTCTACGGCCCGATCAGCGGCGAGAAGGGGTGGTACCGGTTCCGGGTGCCCGGGCTGGGCCAGGTCGACTGGACCATGGTGATCGGCGCGCTGCGCCGGGGCGGGTACGACGGGGTGGTCTCCGTCGAGCACGAGGACCCCGAGTGGACCGGCAGCACGGACAGGGTACAGACCGGTCTCGGTATCGCGTACCGGACGTTGCGCCATCTCGTGCGGGGGTAAGTGCGGCATATCCCCGCAACGGAGGAGCCCGCCATGCCGAAGAGGACAACCGCCGTGCTCTGTGTCGCCCTGATGGCCACGGCCACATTGGCCGCCTGCGGCGACGAGGAGAAGGCGAGCAACCAGATCACCGTCTGGACCGAGGAGAACCTGCCCGACCGGATGGCCGTGCAGCAGCGGATCGCCGCCGACTTCACCAAGAAGACCGGGATCAAGGTGAACCTGGTCGGAGTGGCCGAGGATCAGTTCAGCCAGATCGTCACCTCGGCGGCCGCCGCCGGCAAGCTGCCCGACGTCATCGGGGCCCTCCCGCTGTCGTCGGTGCGCGAGCTGGAGGCCAACGACCTGCTCGACACCGAGACGCCGGCCAAGGTCGTCGACCAGCTGGGCCGTGGCACGTTCTCCCAGCGCGCCCTCGACCTCGACAGCTCCGGCGGCAAGCTGCTGGCCGTGCCCAGCGACGCCTGGGCCCAGCTCGTCCTGTACCGCAAGGACCTGTTCGACAAGGCCGGCCTGGCGCCACCCGACACGTACGAGGCGCTGGAGGCGGCGGCGCGCAAACTCAACACCGGCGGCGTCGCCGGCATCACGCTGGCCATCGCCCCCAAGGACTCCTTCACCGCGCAGAGCTTCGAGCACGTGGCCCTGGCCAACGGCTGCCAGCTCGTGGACGGCTCCGGCAACGTCACGCTCGACTCGCCGCAGTGCGTGAAGGCGTTCGGCTTCTACGCCGGCCTCGTCAGGAACTACTCGGTCAAGGGCAAGCAGGACGTCGACTCCACCCGCGCCACCTACTTCTCCGGCAAGGCCGCCATGGTCATCTGGTCGTCGTTCATCCTCGACGAGCTGGCGGGGCTGCGCAAGGACGCGTTGCCGAGCTGTGAGCAGTGCAAGAAGGACCCGGGCTGGCTGGCCAGGAACACCGGCGTCGTCACCGCGCTCAAGGGGCCCGACGGGAGCGCGCCCGCCCAGTACGGGGAGATCGTCTCGTGGGTCGTCACCCGCGACGCGGCCAAGGACCCCGCCGCCAAGTTCGTCGCGTACGCGATGAACGAGGGCTACGAGCGGTGGATCGGGATGGCCCCGGAGGGCAAGTTCCCCACCCGCAAGACCTACGCCGCCGCCTGGAACAAGCTGCCCGCCGGCGTCGACACCAAGAAGCCGCTCGCCGACGTCTACCCGGCCTCCGTGCTCGACGCGCTGCGCGCCGGCCCCGACCACTTCGGCCGCTGGGGCATCACGCAGGGCCAGGGCAAGCTGGTGGGCGCCACGATGGGCGAGCTGCCGGTGCCGAAGGCGCTCAGCCAGGTCGCGGACGGCTCGCTGACACCGCAGGCCGCCGCCGCCCAGGCCAAGAAGGACGTCGAGACCATCAAGCGCGGGATCCGCCAGTGAGCCCGCGCCCCCGCACCCTCAGGCAGCAGGAGGGGCGGGCCGGGCTCGCGCTGATCTCGCCCACCCTGGTCATCACGGTCGTCGTGGTCGTGCTGCCGCTCCTGTGGGCGATCATGCTGGCCTTCCAGGACGTGCGGCTCATCAACATCCGGAGCAAGGGCCTGTTCGGCGACTACACGCTGGAGAACTTCCGGTACGTGATCTCCGAGCCGGGCTTCTGGACCGCGCTGGTCAACACGCTCGTCTACACCGTGGCCGGCACGGCGCTGTCCATCGTTGTCGGGCTGGTCACCGCGCTGGCGCTGCGCGACCGGTTCAGGGGGCGCACGCTGGTGCGGGCCTCCATCCTCGTGCCGTACGTGGCTCCGGTCGTGGCCGTCGCGTTCCTGTGGGAGACGATGCTCAACCCCCAGTACGGCATCGTGAACACCTGGCTCAGCCAGCCGATCGCCTTCCTCAGCCAGGCCAAGGGCACCTTCCTCGGGGTGGAGGTGCCGGTGGCGCTGCTGACGGTCATCGCGTTCGAGGCGTGGCGGTACTTCCCGTTCGCGTTCCTGTTCATCCTGGCCCGGCTCCAGGCGCTGCCCGCCGATCTGGAGGAGGCGGCCCTGGTGGACGGGGCGACGCCCACGCAGCGCTTCCGGCACGTGGTCCTGCCGCAGCTCGCGCGGGTCATCGCGCTGCTGGCCGTGCTGCGTTTCGTGTTCACCTTCACCAAGTTCGACGACGTGTACCTGCTCACCGGCGGTGGAGCCGGGACCGAGGTGGTCAGCGTGCGCGTCTACAACTTCCTGACCGCGCGCGACGACATCGGCGCCTCCGCCGCCCAGGCCATCGTGCTCGCCGTCGTGCTGGTCGTCTTCCTGGTCCTCTACCTCAGGTTCTTCGCGGGAGGCGAACGTGAGCGCAACGGCTGAGCGGACGAGCGCCAGGCCGATGAGCAGGGACCGGGTGGAGCGGGCGGCGCTGCGCGTGCTCAAGCCGCTGGTGATCGCGGCGCTGGTCGCCGTCACCGCGTTCCCGTTCCTCTACATGATCACGCTGTCGGTCCGCGACATCCAGGAGCTCATCCTCGACCCGGGCTCCCTCTGGCCCCGGAACCTCACGCTGTCCACCTACGCGGACGTGCTGGACCGGCAGGGGTTCCTGACCTTCATGCGCAACAGCGCGATCGTCGCGGTGGCGTCCGTGGTGGTCACGCTGCTGATCTCCATCCCCGGCGCGTACGCGGTGGCCCGGCTGCGCTTCTTCGGGCACCGGCAGGTCCACTTCCTGTTCCTGTCGGTCTATCTCTTCCCGGCGATCGTGCTGGCCATCCCGCTCTTCGTGCTGTTCACGATGATGGGGCTGCGCGGGTCGCTGCTCGGCCTCATCCTCGTCTACATCGCGCAGACCGTGCCGGTCACGGTATACATGCTCCGCAACTACTTCGAGACCGTGCCGCGTAGCGTGGAGGAGGCCGCCGCGATCGACGGCTGCTCGCGCCTGTCGACCATCTGGCGGGTGGTGCTGCCGCTGTCCAAGCCCGCGCTCATGGCGACCGGTCTGTACGTGTTCATGATCGCCTGGAACGAGTTCCTGTTCGCCCTGCTCTTCCTCGTCGAGAGGCGGGAGAGCTGGACGGTTTCCCTGGGACTGTCCCAGCTCGCGGGTAGCATCGAGATCCCGACCACGGTGCTCATGGCCGGATCCGTGGTCCTCACGCTGCCCATCGTGATCGTGTTCTTCGCCGGCGAGCGTCTGCTGACCGAGGGCCTCACGGCAGGAGCGGAGAAGGGGTAGACCATGCTGACGGCGGGGCACATCCTCCAGCTCATCCGCGATGGCTCCTGCCGTACCCGTAAGGAACTCATCGAGTACACCGGTCTGTCCCGCTCCACGATCACCGACCGGGTGGACCGGCTGATCGAGGCCGGCTACATCCACGAGTCCGGCGTCGCCAGCTCCGGGGGCGGCCGGCCGCCCTCGGTGCTCGACCTGGACGCCGGCAAGCGCCTGGTGCTCGTGGCCGACCTCGGCGCCGGCCACGCCCATGTCGCGCTCACCGATCTCGCCGCCCGGCCGCTGGCCGAGGAGCACAGCGAGATGCGCATCGACCGGGGGCCCGACGCCGTGCTGACGTGGGTGCGGCAGGCCTTCCAGCGGCTGCTCGACCGGACCGGCATGCCACGCGAGCGGGTGTGCGGCATCGGCGTCGACCTGCCCGGCTCGGTGGACCACGGCACCGGCAGGCTGATCAGGTCGTTCCTCATGCCCGGCTGGGACGACCACCCCATCGGGGAGAGCCTCAGCGCGGCGTTCGGCGTGCCGGTGCTCGTGGAGAACGACGCGAACGCGATGGCGCTCGGCGAGTGGTGGTGCTCCTGGCGGAGCACCCGGGCGCTGCTCCTCGTCAAGGTCTCCACCGGCATCGGCACCGGCGTGGTGCTCGACGGCACTGTCTACCGGGGCGTCGAGGACGCCGCCGGCAACCTCGGTCACGTACGGCTTCGCGAGAGCGACGACCGGGTCTGCACGTGCGGCTCGCGCGGCTGCGTCGCCTCGCTGGCCAGCGGCCACGCCCTGGCCACCGACCTCGGCATGGAGTCCAGCCGCGACGTGGTGCGGCTCGTCCAGGCCGGCGACCCGGCCGCCATCGCCCGCGCCCAGGAGGCGGGCCGGACGCTCGGGGTGCTGCTGGCGACCGCGGTCAGCCTGCTCAACCCGGGCGTCCTGGTGCTGGCCGGCGACATGGCCGAGACCGGCGAGCACTACCTGACCGGCATCCGGGAGAGCGTCTACCGGCGCAGCCTGCCGTACACCACGCGCAACCTGAAGATCGTGACCAGCTCGCTGGGGCGGCGGGCCGGGATCGTGGGCACGGCGGTGATCGTCATGGAGCACGTGCTGAGCCCGGAGGCCGTGGACGCCGCCCTCGCCGCCCCGTCCGGGCGCTCCAGGACCGGCACCTGACCCCCCTCTCCCCCGGGTGTCACGCCAGCGCGCCGGCGAGGCGGTCGCGGGCCGTCACGAGGGAGGGGCCGTACCAGGTGAGGTCGCGCCCGCTGACCAGCGCGCACCGCAGGCCGGGGAAGCACTCCGGGCCGTCGCCGGCGCTGAAGGCGTACGGCTCGTCGGGCAGCACCACGAGGTCGGGCGCCTTCGCGGCCAGCTCGGGCAGCGGCACCCTGGGGTAGCGCTCGGGATGACCGGCGTACAGGTTGTCCACGCCGAGCCGGCGCAGCACGTCGCCGGTGAACGTGTCGCGCCCCACCACCATCCACGGCCGCCGCCAGATCGGGATGACCGCCGTGCGCCGCGGCCCCCGCGCCGGCTCGCGCCACACCTCGCGGGCCTCCTCCAGCCACGCGGGCGGCCGGGCGCGGCAGGCGTGCCGGAACATCCGCTCCAGCGAGACGAACGCCTGGTCCAGGCTCTCGATCCTGGTCACCCAGACGGCCACTCCCGTCGCGCGCAGGGCGGCGAGGTCCGGCTCCCGGTTCTCCTCGGCGTTGGCCAGGACGACGTCGGGACGCAGGTCCCGGATCGCGTCGAGGTCGGGGTTCTTGGTGCCGCGCACGCGCGTGACGTGCAGGTCCGCGGGGTGCGAGCACCAGTCGGTGGCTCCGACGAGCGCGTCGGGAAGGGTCGCCGCCACCGACTCGGTCAGCGAGGGCACCAGCGACACGATCCTGGTCACGACCTCGGGCACCCGCACGGTTGTCCCGGTGTCGTCTTCCGCGTCCCGTTCCGTCACAAATGTCCCCTCACCTGGTCTCCTACGATCTCTTCCCGGAGAGCCTGACCGAAAAAGAGTGAAATCAAGTGAATTTTGAGCCGAATGTGCGCAGCTTCTCCACAAGGGACATAACGAATCCGTAGAATCCCCCATAAAGATCGTTACATCTTGATCGGGGGATCTCCGGTTGGAGCGAGAATCGCTGGGCTTCGATCCGAACACGCCCAACGTCGCCCGGCTCTACGACTACTACCTCGGGGGCAAGGACCACTTCCCGGCCGACCGTGAGGCCGCCGAGAAGATCCTGGCCGTCGCGCCCGAGGTACGCCTCGCCGCGCGGGCCAACCGGGCGTTCCTCGGGCGGGCCGTGCGGCAACTGGCCGCGGCCGGGGTCACCCAGTTCCTGGACATCGGCACCGGGCTGCCCACGCAGGGGAACGTGCACGAGGTCGCCAGGGAGGTCGCACCGGGGGCGCGCGTCGTCTACGTGGACCGTGACCCCGTCGTGCTCGTCCACGCCCGCGCGTTGCTGGCCGACGACGAGAACACCACCGTCGTCGAGGGCGACGCCCGCGACCCCGGCAGCATCCTGAAAAATCCGGATGTGTTGAAGTTAATCGACTTCAGCCGGCCGGTCGCGGTGCTGCTCGTCGCGGTCATGCACTTCGTGAGCGAGGACGACGGCCCCGAGCAGATCATCGGGACGCTGCGCGAGGCGATGGCCCCCGGCAGCTACCTGGTCATGTCGCACGGCACCAGCGACGCCCGGCCCGATGCCGTGGACAAGGGCGTCGAGGTCTACCGGAGCGCGACCTCTCCCCTGGTCCTGCGCAGCCGTGACCGCGTCAGGGAGCTGTTCGCCGGGTTCGACCTGGTCGAGCCGGGCATGGTGTGGCTGCCGCAGTGGCGGCCCGACGAGACGGACATGATCGACTTCGCCGACGACCCCCAGTCGTCCCTCATCGTGTGCGGGGTCGGCCGCAAGAGCTGAGGCCAGTGCGGCCCGTACGGCCGGGGCGGCGACCATCGCGCGACGCCCCGGCACGGACAGGCGGTTACTTCAGGGCGGCGAGAGCGGCGTCGTAGTCCGGCTCCTGGGTGATCTCCGGCACCAGCTCGGAGTGGACCACCCGGTTGTCGCCGTCGAGCACGACCACCGCGCGGGCGGCGAGCCCCGCCAGCGGCCCGGACTCCTGCGCGACGCCGTACTCGCCCAGGAACTCCCGCCCCCGCATGAGCGACAGCATGGTCACGCCGTCGAGCCCCTCGGCGCCGCAGAAGCGCTGCTGCGCGAACGGCAGGTCGGCCGACACGCACAGCACCACGGCCTCCGGGTGCTCGGCGGCGACCTGGTTGAAGCGGCGCACCGAGGCCGCGCAGACGCCGGTGTCGACGCTCGGGAGGATGTTGAGCACCTTCACCGAGGAGCCGAACGACCCGAGCGTGACGTCGGCGAGGTCCTTGCCCACCAGCCTGAACTCGGGCGCCGTGTCACCGGGCTCCGGGAACGTGCCCCCGACCGTGACCGGGTTGCCCTTGAACGTGATCTCGGACATGAGAAAACCTCCTGTTAGCTGTGGTCCCCGGTGGCGATCCTATCCGCGCGTGGATCGATCACCGTGCCGACGTCCGGGGCGGCATTCAGGAGCGTCGTCTCACACGTTGCGCCGGTACTGGCCTCCCGCCTCGAACAGGGCGTCGGTGATCTGGCCGAGCGAGCAGACCCGCGCGGCGTCCATCAGCACCTCGAACGCGTTGGCCTCCGACATGGCGGCCTCCCGCAACCGGGCCAGCGCCGCCGGCGCCTCGGACCGGTGCCGCTCGTGGAAGGAGCTCAGCCGGTCGAGCTGTGAGCGCTTCTCCTCCTCGGTGCCGCGGGCCAGCTCCAGCTTCCGCTCGTGCGGCTCGTCGCCGCGCGGGTTGCGGAACGTGTTGACACCGATGATCGGCAGCGAGCCGTCGTGCTTGCGCGTCTCGTACAGCATCGACTCGTCCTGGATGCGCCCGCGCTGGTAGCCCGTCTCCATCGCGCCCAGCACGCCGCCCCGGTCCGACAGCCGCTCGAACTCGCTCAGCACGGCCTCCTCCACCAGGTCCGTCAGCTCCTCGATGACGAACGAGCCCTGGAGCGGGTTCTCGTTGCGGGCCAGGCCCCACTCGCGGTTGATGATGAGCTGGATGGCCATGGCGCGGCGCACCGAGTCGGCCGACGGGGTGGTGACCGCCTCGTCGAAGGCGTTGGTGTGCAGGCTGTTGCAGTTGTCGTAGATGGCGATCAGCGCCTGGAGGGTGGTGCGGATGTCGTTGAAGTCCATCTCCTGGGCGTGCAGGGACCGGCCCGACGTCTGGATGTGGTACTTCAGCTTCTGCGAGCGCTCCCCGGCGCCGTACCTCTCGCGCATCGCCACGGCCCAGACGCGCCGCGCCACCCGTCCGAGCACGCTGTACTCGGGGTCCATGCCGTTGGAGAAGAAGAACGACAGGTTCGGGGCGAAGTCGTCGACGTTCATGCCGCGCGCCAGGTACGCCTCGACGTAGGTGAAGCCGTTGGCCAGCGTGAACGCGAGCTGGCTGATCGGGTTGGCCCCGGCCTCGGCGATGTGGTAGCCGGAGATCGACACCGAGTAGAAGTTGCGCACGCCGTTGGCGATGAACCACTCCTGGATGTCGGCCATCATCCGCAGCGAGAACTCCGTGGAGAAGATGCAGGTGTTCTGCCCCTGGTCCTCCTTGAGGATGTCGGCCTGGACCGTGCCCCTGACGGTGGCGAGGGTGCGGGCGCGCAGGTCGCGCGCCTCCTGCTCCGACGGCTCCCGTCCCTGCTCGGCGCGGAACCGGTCGAGGGCCTGGTCGACGGCGGCGTTGAGGTAGAAGGCCAGGATGGTGGGCGCGGGGCCGTTGATGGTCATCGACACGGACGTGTTGGGCGCCGACAGGTCGAAGCCGTCGTAGAGCGCCTTCATGTCGTCGACGGTCGCGATCGACACCCCCGAAGTACCGACTTTTCCGTAGATGTCGGGGCGGGGGGCGGGGTCGTTGCCGTACAACGTCACCGAGTCGAACGCGGTGGACAGCCGTGTGGCGGGCTGCCCCTCCGAGAGCAGCTTGAAGCGCCGGTTGGTGCGGAACGGGTCGCCCTCGCCCGCGAACATCCGGGTGGGGTCCTCGTCGTCGCGCTTGAACGGGAACACCCCGGCGGTGAACGGGAAGCGGCCCGGCAGGTTCTCCGAGCGCAGGAACCGGAGCAGGTCGCCGTGGTCGGTGTAGCGGGGCAGGGCCACCCGGGGGATGCGGCTGCCGGACAGCGTCTCGCGCCACAGCGGGGTGTGGATCTCCCGGTCGCGGACGCGGACGACCAGCTCGTCGGCGGTGTACTGCTCGCGGGTGGCGGGCCAGGAGTCGAGCAGCGCCCGGCTCTCGCCGGTCAGCTCCCGCCCGGCCCGCGCCTCCAGCTCGGCCAGCCGCTCGTCCTCGCCCTCCAGCATGGACCGCACGGCGGTGAGCTGCTGGCGCCGCCGGGCCACCTCCGCCTGGGCGAGCGTCTCGGCGTGGTACGCGCGGACGGTCTCGGCGATCTCGGCCAGGTAGCGGACGCGGGCGGGCGGGACGATCGCGGCGGAGGTCTCGGAGGTACGGCCGCGCACGGGCGCGAGCAGCCCCGGCCCGGCCGGCAGGCCACGGTCCACGAGCAGGCCCTTGAGGTGGTGGTAGAGGGCCGTCACCCCCGCGTCGTTGTACCGGGCGGCGATCGTGCCGAACACCGGCATGTCGTCGGGCGAGACGCCGAACGCCTCCCGGTTGCGCACGAGCTGGCGGCGCACGTCGCGCAGGGCGTCCTCGGCCCCGCGCCGCTCGTACTTGTTGATCACCACGGCCTCGGCGAAGTCGAGCATGTCGATCTTCTCCAGCTGGGACGCCGCGCCGAACTCGGGGGTCATGACGTAGATCGGCACGTCCACGTGCGGCACGATGCCGGCGTCGCCCTGGCCGATTCCGGGCGTCTCCACGATCACCAGGTCGTACCCGGCGGCGCGGCAGGCGGCGACCACGTCGTCCAGGCAGGCGGGCACCTCGTTGGCGGCGCCCCGGGTGGCCAGCGAGCGGAAGTAGGTCTGCGGGCCGAGACTGTTCATGCGGATGCGGTCGCCGAGCAGCGCACCGCCGCCGCGCCTTCGGGTGGGGTCGATGGCGACGATCGCGATGCGCAGCTTGTCGTCGTTGTCCACGCGCAGCCGCCGTACCAGCTCGTCGGTGAGCGAGGACTTGCCCGAGCCGCCGGTGCCGGTGATGCCGAGCACGGGCGCGCGCCGCCCCGCCGGCCCGTCGGCGCTCCCCGCCGCGCGCAGCCCGTCGAGCAGCTCGGCCGGGGCGCGGCCGGACTCGACCAGGGTGATCGCCCGGGCCAGGGCGGCCTGGTCGCCCGAGACCACGGCGTCCACCGAGGGCGGGTCGCCGAGCTCGACGTCGCACTCCTCGACGAGCTTGTTGATCATCCCGGGCAGGCCGTAACGCTGGCCGTCCTCGGGCGAGAAGATCCGGCTGACGCCCCGGGAGTGCAGCAGCTCGATCTCCTCCGGCACGATGACGCCGCCGCCTCCGCCGTACACCCTGACGTGTCCCGCGCCGCGCTCGCGCAGCAGCTCGACGAGGTAGGTGAAGAACTCGACGTGGCCGCCCTGGTAGGAGCTGATCGCGACGCCCTGGACGTCCTCCTGGATGGCGGCGGTGACGATGTCGTCCACCGACCGGTTGTGGCCGAGGTGGACGACCTCGGCGCCCTGCGACTGGAGGATGCGCCGCATGATGTTGATCGCGGCATCATGGCCGTCGAACAGGGCGGCTGCCGTCACGAAGCGGACGGGATGGACCGGAACGTGCACGCCTGATCACTCCTCTTTGAGCGGCCTACCCCCAAGATACTAGGACGTCCTACTATTTCCTGTCGCCCGCCGGGTACAGGTACGGCATGCGTGCGATCACCTTCCAGCCGGGAGCCCCTGGGACGCTGCGCGTCGAAGAGGTGCCCGACCCGGAGCCCGGACCGGGCGAACTGCTCGTGCAGGGGCTGGCGCTGGGCGTCTGCGGCACGGACCGGGAGCTGGCCTCCGGCGAGTACGGCTTCGAGCAGGCCGGCAATAAGACCATGATCATCGGACACGAGTCGCTCGGCAGGGTGATCCGGGCTCCCGAGGGGTCCTCCTTCTCCCCCGGCGACCTCGTCGTGGGCGTCGTGCGCCGGCCCGACCCGGAGCCGTGCCCGGCCTGCGCGAGAGGCGAGTTCGACATGTGCCGCAACGGCCGCTACACCGAGCGCGGCATCAAGGCGCTCGACGGCTACGGCAGCGAGCGGTGGACCGTGGAGGAGGACTACGCGGTGCGGCTCCACCCCGGGCTGGAGCCGGTCGGGGTGCTGATGGAGCCGGCCTCGGTCCTGGCCAAGGCGTGGGAGCAGATCGAGGCCGTGGGCTCGCGGGCGTGGTTCGGACCGCGTACGGCGCTCGTCGTCGGGGCGGGGCCGATCGGCCTGCTGGCCGCGCTGCTCGGCAAGCAGCGAGGGCTGGAGGTCCACGTCATCGACCGCGCCACCGAAGGGATCAAGCCCGACCTGGTGCGCTCGCTCGGCGCCGTCTTCCACTCCGGGAGCACGCTGGAGCCGGTGCGCGACCTGCGCCCGGACATCATCGTCGAGGCCACGGGGGCGGGTCCGATGGTGCTCGACGCCTTGGTGGCGAGCGGGGCCGCCGGCGTCGTCTGCCTGACCGGCGTGTCGGCGGCGGGCAAGGTGCTGGACGCGGACGTGGGGCGCATCAACCGGGAGATCGTGCTCGAGAACGACGTGGTGTTCGGCTCGGTCAACGCCAACCAGCGCCACTTCCGGGCCGCGGCGGAGGCGCTGGCGGCGGCGGATCGCGCCTGGCTGGAGCGCATGATCACCAGGCGCCTGCCGCTGGAGGAGGCGCCCCAGGCCATCGAGAGCCACGGCGACGACGTGAAGCTGGTCATCGACCTCGGCGGCTGATCCCGGCCGCGCCGCGCCGCGCCGGCGTCAGGGTTCCGGCTCGTACGGGCGGCGACGGGAGGGGGTGGCGCCTCCGCGCGCGGGGCCTCCGGAGCCGTGGCCCGCGACCACGGGGACACGGTCGCCGTCGTGATCGTCCACGTCCAGCCAGGAGGGGTCCGTCTCGGTCCAGGACACGACGGTGGGACGGGGGCCGGACGGCGCGTTCCAGGGCCAGGTGAAGCGGCGGTGGGTGCCGCGGCGGCGTCCGGCGAAGCGTAAGGAGAGCACGATCGTCGTCAGCACCATGACGGCGAGCAGCGCGTGCGGGGTGCCCAGCACGTCGAACACCGACCCCTGCGGCTCCCGCGCCCTGAGCAGCGGCGCGAGCGGATGCTCGGTGGCCCGGATCTCGCTCGGCGTGGCGTTGGCCTTGACCACGCGCGGCAGGCCGTAGCCGACGACCTTGTCGGTCTCGCGGACCTTGCGCTTGAGCCAGACGCCGTCGACGTTCGCCTCGATGGTGTGGATCTTTCCGCCGGAGACGCTCTCGACGATGCCGACGTGGTCGATGCCCTGGTAGCTCTTGCCGCCCTTCCAGTCGAAGAAGACCAGCGCCCCTGGCTCGGGCCGGGACGACCAGGCGCCCTGCTTGATGAACCACGCCGCGTGGGACGGCGTCCAGGCGAACCGGCCGACGTAGTCGGCGATGCCGGCCCGGTCCGCCGCCCAGGCGATGAACATGTCGCACCAGGGCGCGTCCCGGTACTGGGGGTCCTGGACGCGCTCGGCGTACCAGTGGCCGAACTTGGTGTTCTGACCGCCCTTCTCCCGGTAGCCGACTTCCGGACGGACTTGCCGCAGCAGAGCTTCCGCGATGGGGTCCAGTGCGACTCCTCCCAGAAAATCCGGCAGATCACGATGTACGGTAATCGCCGCGCGGCGAGCGCGGGCCGCCCACCGCGAAAGTGGCTAGCTCTGAGGAGAAAAGGCACTTCTGTGACCGAAGGGATCGAAGGGGCGGGCCTAGGCGCCCGCGCCGACGCGGTAGACCTGCTCGTCGCCCGTGCCCGGCGCCACCACGTCGGCCACGATCACGGTCACGTTGTCGGGCGAGCCGCCCTCGTTGGCCAGGTCGATGAGGCGCTGCACGGCCAGCGCCGGGTCGGGGTGCGTGGTCAGCACCTCGTGCAGCGTCTCCGGGCCCAGCACGGCCGTGAGCCCGTCGGAGCACAGCAGGTAGCGGTCGTCGGGCTCGGCCTCGCGCAGCGCCATGTCGGGCTCGGCCCGGCCCTCGCTGCCGAGCACCCGCAGCACCATGGAGCGACGGGGATGAACGGCGGCCTGATCCTCCGTTATCCGCCCTTCGTCCACCATCGACTGCACAAGTGTGTGATCCTTGGTCATCTGGTAAAGAGCACCATCGCGAAGCAGGTATCCGCGGGAGTCACCGAGATGAGCCAGGGCGAACCGGTAACCGTCCCAGAGCATGGCGGTCACCGTGGTTCCCATTCCCCTGCGCGCGGGGTCGATCTCCGCCAGCTCGACCAGCCGGCGCGCCGCCTCGTGCACGGCGCCCTCAAGGGCCGCCTCCAGGTCGGAGCCCGTCTCCGGAAGCGTGGCATCCAGCTCGCGCATGACGGCGATCGCCGCCGAGCTCGCGAGCTCGCCGGCCGCGTGGCCGCCCATCCCGTCAGCCACCACGAGCAACCGGCCGCTCGCGTAGCCGGAATCCTCGTTCTGCTCCCTGCGGCGCCCCACATCTGATCCGGCGGCATAGCGGATGTTGTGCTTCATACCTAGCAGTAAATCATTGGTTGAAAGACTTCACAAGCAGATGCGCTGAAGACTCTTGTGAACTACTCTGGTCGCATGAGCCACGACCCGACCGTGAACGCCGGGGACATCGCCCGGCTCGCGGGGGTCGGGCGGGCCGCGGTGAGCAACTGGCGACGCCGCCACGACGACTTCCCCCGTCCCGTCGGCGGAACCGCGAATCAGCCATTGTTCTCGCTGCGGCAGGTGGAGGCGTGGCTGCGCCGCTATGGGAAGTCCTACCAGGTATCCCTCGGAGATCGTGTGTGGCAGCGCCTGAAAGCCGCCGGAGATCTACGCCTGGGTGAACTTGTCGCCGCGGCGGGCACGTTTCTTTCCACCGGCCTTTCCACGGGCCTGTCCACCGACCTGTCCACCGACGGCGGCGGCGGCGAGCTGGAGCCCGAGCTGGCGGGGCTGCTGACCGAGCTGGCCGAGCGCGACGGCCCTCTCAGGGCGTACGAGTTCCTCTGCGAGCGCTACCTGGAGGCCCACTCGCGGCAGCTCTCGGTGACCCGGGAGGACGTCGCCGCGCTGATGGTCCGCCTGGTGAGCACCGTCCCGGCGGACGCCCACCCCGCGACGGACGGCCGGCCCACGCCCTCCCTGGTGGACGGCCGCTCCCCGACCGCCCTGATGGACGGCCGCTCCGTGGCGGACCCTTCGGCGCCGGGCACGATCCTGGACCCCGCGTGCGGCGTCGGCACGCTGCTGCTCGCGCCCGAGGCGGCCCGCGTGCTCGGGCAGGACCTCAGCGACACCTCCGCCCGCATCGCCGCCGCCCGGCTGAGGCTGCGCGGCGCCGAGGCCCGGGTCGTCGCGGGCGACGCCATCCGCCACGACGCCTTCGCCGGGGAGAAGGCCGACGCCGTCCTGTGCGACCCGCCGTTCAACGAGCGCGCCTGGGGCTACGAGGAGCTGACCGGCGACCCGCGCTGGGAGTACGGCCTGCCGCCGCGGGGAGAGCCGGAGCTGGCCTGGGTGCAGCACTGCCTGACCCACGTCAAGCCGGGCGGCCTGGTCGCGATCCTCATGCCGCCCGCGGCCGCGAGCCGCAAGGCGGGCCGCCGCATCCGGGCCAACCTGCTGCGGGCCGGCGCCCTGCGCGGCGTCGTCGCGCTGCCCGGCTCCGACCTGTGGCTGCTGCGCCGGCCGCGCGCGGGCGAGCGCCCGCCGTCCGACGTGCTCATCCTCGACGCGACGGCCGACCTGTCCGCCGTCGAGCCGGCCTGGCGCGACTACCTCGACGACCGCTCCGACCGTACGGTGCGCATCATCGACCTGCTGGCCGACGAGGTGGACATGACGCCGGCCCGTCACCAGCGCCGCGACGACGTCGGACGGGCCTTCACCGAGGCGCGCGACCGCTTCCTGGCCGCCTCCACGACACCGCCCGACCTGAAAGTCCTGGACCAGCCGCTCGACCAGCCCGCCACCACCGTCGGCGACCTCATCAAGGAGGGCCTCGTGACGGTGCTCCAGGCGCCGCCCAAGATGGCCGCCGACGGCGGCGACCTGGCGGTGCTCACGGCCGACGACGTGGCCGGCGGCGCGCCGCCCTCCGGCCGCGCGGGCGGGCAGCAGGGCCTGGTGCAGGTGCGCCCCGGTGACGTGGTGGCGTCCTACTCCAGCGTCCGGGTCATGGCCGAGGGCGGCTGCGTGCTGGGGCCGCACCTCACGCTCTACCGGGTGGACCAGCGTCGCCTCGACCCCGACTTCCTGGCCGGCTTCCTGCGGGCCGCCGGGGGCCGCGCGACCACCGGCTCCAGCCGCTTCGACGTGCGCCGCACCCGCCTGCCGCGCCTGTCGCTGGAGGAGCAGCGCGCGTACGGCGAGGCGTTCCGGCAGCTCGCGGTGCTGGAGGACGCGCTGCGCGAGACCTCGGCGCTGGGCCAGACGCTCATCCGGCTGGGCCTCGACGGGCTGGCCGACGGTCACCTGCACCCGCCCGCTCCTGGCCTCACCCCGTGAGGCGGGGGAGGTTGACGGTGTAGTTTCTTCCGGAAAGGCGGTATGGAGGGGCGAATGGTCATCGGCGACCGCTACGTGCTCGGTGATTTCCCCCTCGGGCAGGGCGGCATGGGGGCCGTCTACGCGGGCCACGACCGCCATCTCGACCGCCGGGTCGCGGTGAAGCTGCTGCGGCTGCCGAGCGGGCCGGACGGCGAGCTGGAGCGCCGCTTCATCCGGGAGGCCCGCATCCTGGCCCGGCTGGAGCACCCGGGCGCGCCGGTGCTCTACGACTTCGGCACCCACGAGCAGCGGCTGTTCCAGGTGATGCAGTTCATCGAGGGCGTCACGGTGGCCGACGTGGTCAGCGAGCACGGGCCGCTGCCGGTGCCGTGGGCCGCCGCGATCGCCGCGCAGGCGTGCGCGGTGCTGTCGGCCGCCCACGCCCTGTCGATCTGCCATCGCGACCTCAAGCCGACCAACCTCATGCTGTGCCCCGACGGCAGCGTGAAGGTGCTCGACTTCGGCCTCGCCATGCTGCGCGACGCGGACGTCACGACGTTCACCCGGATCGGGCAGATTCTCGGCACACCCGCCTACATGGCACCCGAGCAGATCCAGCGGGGCGTCGCCGAGCCCCGCAGCGACCTGTACGCGCTGGGCTGCGTCATGCACGAGATGCTGACCGGCCGGCAGCTCTTCACGGGGCCGACGGACTACGTGGTGTTCGAGAAGCAGGTCAAGGAGCGACCCCCGGCCATCCCGGGCCTGCCCGCCGGGCTCGGCGAGCTGCTGGCCGAGCTGCTGGAGAAGCGGCCCGACGACCGGCCGGCGGGGGCGGACGAGCTGTACGAGCGGCTGGAGCCGTACGCGGTGGGGCTGCCCATGCTGCCCGGCTTCCTGGCCAAGGCGCCGAGCCCGGGCCGCATGTACGCCCGGATGGTCGGCCGCGTCCTCACCGCCTGAGACCGGATCGCCCTGGGTGTGAACGCGCTCTCTCAGCCTTTCTGATCGTTATCTCACAGCAATTGACAGCCTTGGGTGAGGCCCGCGACTCTGTCGAGAGAGCGCTCTCTCGCATTGACCGACACCCCCCGCTCCGACCCAGGAGGGTCCCATGCCCCCGTGTCTCCAGCGCCTCGCCGTCCCCCTGCTCGCCGCGTCCCTCCTGGCCCTGGCCACGGCGTGCGGCGGCGGAGGTGACACCGACGGGACCGCCGCCAAGCCCGGCGAGAAGGTCAAGCTCAGCATCGGCCTGTTCGGCGACTTCGGCTTCAAGCCGCTCTACGAGGAGTACAAGAAGACCCACCCGAACATCGAGATCACCGAGAACGTCACCCAGTTCAACGACCACCACAACAACCTGGTCAAGCGCCTGGCCACCAATGCCGGCGCGGACGACATCGAGGCCGTCGAGGTCGGCTACATCAGCACGTTCACCGCCCAGCCCGCCAAGTTCCAGGACCTCAAGCAGTACGGCCTGGACAAGCGGCAGGGCGAGTACCTCGACTGGAAGTGGCAGCAGGGGCTGAGCAGGCAGGGCGGCCAGCTCCTCGGCCTCGGCACCGACGTGGGCGGCCTGGCCATGTGCTACCGCAAGGACCTGTTCGCCAAGGCCGGCCTGCCCACCGACCGGGCCGAGGTGGCGGCTCTCTGGCCGACCTGGGAGAAGTACATCGAGACCGGCCGGAAGTTCGCCGCCGCGAACGTGGCCGGCGCCAAGTTCGTCGACAGCCCCGGCGAGATCTTCCGCGCCATGGTCAACCAGGCGCCGACCGGCCTGTACGACGACCAGGACACGATCATCGTGGGCTCCAACCCGGCCGTGAAGCAGGCGTGGGACCTGTCCAACCAGCTCACCTCCGACAAGCTGACCGCCAAGCTGGCCGCCTTCTCGCCGCCGTGGAACACCGGCTTCGCCAAGGGCTCGTTCGCCACGATCATCTGCCCCGCCTGGATGACCGGCTTCATCCAGGAGCAGGCCAAGGACGCGACGGGCAAGTGGGACATCGCGACCGTGCCGGGCGGCTCCGGCAACAGCGGCGGCTCCCACCTGATGATCCCCAAGCAGAGCAAGCACCCGAAGGAGGCGGCGGAGCTGATCGACTTCCTCACCTCCAAGGAGAACCAGGCCAAGGTCTTCAAGGAGGAGGGCACGTTCCCGTCGATCCCCGCCCTGTACGACGACCCGTCGATCCAGAGCTTCACCAAGCCGTTCTTCGGCGACGCCCCCATCGGCAAGATCTACTCCGAGGCAGCCAAGGCGCTCAAGCCGCAGCACCTCGGGCCCAAGGAGGCCGAGGTCCGCGTCGTCATCGGTGACGGGCTCGGCCGGGTCGAGCAGGGCAAGCAGACCCCCGACCAGGCGTGGGCGCAGGTCCTCGAGGACGTCAAGAAGATCAAATGAGCTCTCTCCCCCTCGCCGTGGCCCGGCGGCGGCACCGGCGGGGCGTGCGGCACACCCTCGACGTGAGGGTGTCGCCGTACGCCTACGTCGCGCCGTTCCTGCTGCTCTTCTGCGCCTTCGGGCTGTTCCCGCTGGCCTACACCGCCTGGGTGAGCCTGCACGACTGGACGCTGCTGTCGGACGAGCACGCGTTCGTGGGCGTCGCCAACTACGGCACGCTGCTCGCCGACGGCTACTTCTGGAACGCCGTGGTCAACACGCTGTCCATCGGCGTCCTGTCGACGGTGCCGCAGCTCGTCCTGGCGATCTGGCTCGCGCACCTGCTCAACCGGCCGCTGCGCTTCCAGACGCTGTTCCGGGTGTCGCTGCTGCTGCCGAACGTCACCAGCGTGGTGGCCGTCGTGGTCATCTTCAGCCAGCTCTTCGGCCGGGACTTCGGGCTGATCAACTGGGTGCTGTCCTGGTTCGGCGCCGGCGCGGTCGACTGGGCGGCGGGCACGGCCACCTCGCACGTCGCCCTGTCCACGATGATCATGTGGCGCTGGACGGGCTACAACGCGCTGATCTTCCTGGCCGCCATGCAGGCCGTCCCCCGTGAGCTGTACGAAGCGGCGACCCTCGACGGCGCCGGCGGGTTCACCCAGCTCCGCAGGATCACGATCCCCATGATCCGGCCGACGATCGTCTTCGTGGTCGTGGTCTCCACGATCGGCGCCATGCAGATCATCGCCGAGCCGCTGCTGTTCAGCGCGAGCAGCGGCGCCGGGGGCGTCGGCGCGAGCGGCGGGCCCGACCGGCAGTACCAGACGCTGGCGCTGTTCGTCTACGAGCAGGGCTTCACCAAGTTCGACTTCGGCTACGCGGCGGCGGCGTCCTGGCTCATGTTCCTCGCCGTCGTGCTGGTCGCCGGGGTCAACTACCTGCTCACGCGCCGGCTGAAGGGCGGTGTGGCATGAGGCTGCGCCACCTCACCCTGATCGCGGTCGTCTTCTTCTCCGCCTTCCCGCTCTACTACAGCGTGGTGGTGGCCTCCCGGCACAACTCGGCGCTGGCCCAGGTGCCGCCGCCGCTCTGGCCGGGCGGCAACTTCTTCGCCAACGTCGCCCGCGTCTTCGACACCGTGCCGTTCGGCCTGGCCCTGGCCAACTCGGTGCTGGTCGCGGGGTCGATCTCGGTGGCGGTCATGTTCCTGTCCACGCTGGCCGGGTTCGCGTTCGCCAAGCTCCGCTTCCGCGGACGCAACGCCCTGCTGCTCGTCACGGTGGCCACCATGACCGTCCCGGCGCAGCTCGGCATCATCCCGCTCTACCTGCTCATGGTGAAGCTGGAGTGGACCGGCACCATGTACGCGCTGGTGGTGCCCGCGCTGGTCAACGCCTTCGGGGTGTTCTTCATGACCCAGTTCCTGTCGCGCGCCCTGCCGGGGGAGCTGCTGGAGGCGGGGCGGGTGGACGGGTGCACGACGTGGGGACTGTTCTGGCACGTCGTGCTGCCGGTCGCACGGCCCGCGGCGGCGGTGCTCGGCATGCTGACGTTCATGTCGGCCTGGAACGACTACTTCTGGCCGCTGGTCGTGCTCACCCCGGACAACCCGACCGTGCAGGTGGCCCTGTCCACGCTGGCCAGCGGCTACGTCAACGACTACGTGCTCGGCCTGGCCGGCACGGCGGTCGGCACCCTCCCCCTCGTCCTGATCTTCGCCCTGTTCGGCAGGCAGATCATCGGCGGAATCATGCAAGGAGCAGTCAAAGGATGATTTTTCCGGAAGGTTTCGTCTGGGGTGCCGCCACGGCCTCGTACCAGATCGAGGGGGCGGTCAAGGAGGACGGGCGCGGCCAGTCGATCTGGGACGCCTTCTCCCACGCCCCCGGCAACGTGGCCGGCGGCGACACCGGCGACGTCGCCTGCGACCACTACCACCGCTACGCCGACGACGTCGCGCTCATGCGGGAGCTGCGGCTGGCCGCCTACCGGTTCTCCGTGGCCTGGCCCCGCGTCCAGCCGGACGGCACGGGCCCCGCCAACTCCCGGGGCCTCGCCTTCTACGACCGGCTCGTGGACGAGCTGCTGGCCGCCGGCGTCACGCCGTACGCCACGCTCTACCACTGGGACCTGCCCCAGGCGCTGGAGGACCGCGGCGGCTGGACGGCCCGCGACACCGCGTACCGCTTCGCCGGGTACGCCGAGGCCGTGCACGCCCGGCTGGGCGACCGGGTCCGCCACTGGACCACGCTCAACGAGCCGTGGGTCGCGGCGTACCTCGGCTACGGCAACGGCGTGCACGCGCCCGGCCGCCGCGACCCGGCGGCGGCGATGCGCGCCGCGCACCACCTGATGCTCGGCCACGGCCTGGCGGCGGCCCGGCTGCGGGAGCTGGGGGCGGAGAGCCTCATGCTCGTCGTCAACTCGGCGCCCGTGCTCACCCCCGCTCAGGTCGGCGACCCGTCCGCGGTGCCCGGGGAGGCGGACGCGGCGGCGGTGGAGCGCGTCCACGCCCTGCTGACCGGGCAGTTCCTCGACCCCGCCGTCCACGGCCGCTACCCGGAGGCGGTGCTGGAGGCGGCGCGGCGCAACGGCGGCACCGGCCACATCCTGGACGGCGACCTGGAGCTGATCTCCGCGCCGATCGACCAGATCGGCGTGAACTACTACAACCCCTGCGTGGTGGAGGCCAGCCCCGGCGAGCCGGCCGACGCCGCCTGGCCGGGCACGGAGGACGTCGGCTTCCGGGGCGCCGACGCTCCGGCCACGGCCATGGGCTGGCCCATCGTGCCGGACGGCCTGTCGCGGCTGCTCCTGCGGCTGTCGCGGGACTATCCGGGCACGCCCCTCATGGTGACCGAGAACGGCGCGGCCTTCGAGGACGTCGTCGTGGACGGCCGGGTCCACGACGCCGACCGGGTCTCCTACCTCGACGGGCACCTGCGCGAGGCGCACCGCGCCATCGAGGCGGGCGCCGACCTGCGCGGCTACCTCGTGTGGTCGCTGCTGGACAACTTCGAGTGGGCCGAGGGCTACCGCCGCCGGTTCGGCATCGTCCACGTCGACTACGCCACGCAGGCCCGTACACCGAAGGACAGCGCGCTGTGGTTCAGGGACGTGATCGTCAGGAACGGGCTGTAGATTTTGCCCGTGCTCACCCTCTCGCCGGCGCAGACATGAGGCGTCCGACCCTGGAGGCGGTCGCCGCCCGTGCCGGGGTCTCCCGGGCCACCGCCTCCCGGGTCGTCAACGGGCAGACGACCGTGGCGGCGCACATCCGCGACGCCGTGTTGCACGCGATCGACGAGCTGGGCTACGTGCCCAACCCGGCCGCGCGCAGCCTCGTCACCCAGCGCACCGACTCGGTGGCGCTCGTCGTGTCGGAGCCGCCGACCCGGGTGTTCTCCGAGGACCCGCTGTTCTCGACGGTGATCCGCTCGGCGAGCGTCGAGCTGGAGACGGTCAACAAGCAGGTCGTGCTCATGCTGGCCTCCTCGGCCAGCAGCCACGCGCGGGTCGAGCGGTACATCACGGGCGGCCACGTGGACGGGGTCATGCTCATCTCCATGCACGGCGCCGACCCCCTCCCGGCCGCGCTGTCCCGGCTGCGCGTCCCGGTCGTCTCGTACGGCCGGCCCGCGGTGCCCGTCGACATCCCGTACGTGGACAACGACAACGTGGGCGGGGCCGAGCTGGCGGTCCGCCACCTGGTGGGCCTCGGGCGGCGGCGGATCGCCACGATCGCCGGCCCGCAGGACATGATCGGCGGCCAGGACCGGCTGAGCGGGTACCGCACCGTGCTGCGCGACTCCGACCGCCGCTCGATCGTCGCGGTGGGCGACTTCACGCGCGAGTCGGGCGCGGTGGCGATGCGCCAGCTCCTCCGCGACGACCCGGGCCTCGACGCGGTGTTCGTGGCCAACGACCTGATGGCGGTGGGCGCGCTCCAGTCGCTGCGGCAGGCGGGCCGCAGGGTGCCGGACGACGTGGCGGTGGTGGGCTTCGACGACATCGAGGCCGCCCAGTACACCGAGCCGCCGCTGACGACGGTCCGCCACCCGGTGGTGGAGCAGGCGACGGCGATGGTGCGGCTGCTGCTCGGGCTGTTCGAGGGCGAACCGGCCGACCCGGTCATCCTGCCCACGGAGCTGGTGGTGCGCGAGTCCGCCTGACCTCAGCGGGACGGCTCGCTCGGCGGCACGGCCCGCTGCCAGGGCAGCCGGCCCTCCAGCTCCACCTGGAGCGAGAAGCTGAGGAACGTCCGCACCGCCACGATGACGGCCAGCACGCCCACGCTCTGGAACGTGGGCGAGACGGCCACGGTCCTGATGATGTCGGCCGCCACCAGCAGCTCCAGGCCGAGCAGGATCGCCCGGCCCACCCCCTGCCGGAACACCGGGTAGAGGCCGGTCACCTCACGCGTCCGGACGTACCTCAGGCCGAAGGCCACGCTCGCGACGAGCGTGCCCACGGCGATGACGAGCACGCCGGCGAAGTCCATGAGCTCGCCGATGACCTCGATGACGTGCCTCACGCGACCGCCTCCTCGCCCTGTTCATGCCCATCCGTCCCCCTCGCGGATCTCAATCTGCCCGTGATCAACGAGTGGAATGCTGGGGTCCCAGTCGAACCGCGGCCGTTGGGAGCGTCATGCCGGTGCTTGGGTCCATGGCTCGCATCCGCCTCGCCGCCTCGGCGGTGGCGCTGGCGGCGGCTCTCCTGCCGCTCGGCTCGCCGCCCGCGGCGGGAGCGAGCGCGGAGGTGGTCGAGTACTCCTGCTCCGGCGAGTCCGTACCGGCCCAGACGGTGCGCGTCCGGGTGACGCTGACCATGCCGACCTCGGCCGTGGTGGGGCAGCCGTTCGCCATCGGCTGGCGCGCCGAGTACGAGGCGGGGGCGGAGCTGAAGGCGCCGAGCAGCGGGTTGTCGGCGGGGGTGAACCTTTACGCGCACGCCGGGATCTCGGGTCTGCCGCAGCTCACCTCCGCCACCGGGACCGCCCCGCTGGGCGCCATCACCCCCGGTCAGGCCGTCCCCCTGCCGGCCTCCGTCGAGATGACGACCACGGCGCGGAACGCGGGCACCGGCGCCGTCCGGCCCGGCGCCGTCAACATCGGGACGATGGAGAACGATCCCCTGATCGAGTGCGAGGTACGCACCCCCGGGACGCTGTCGGCGTACACCCTGACGGTCGCCGCGGGCACCGGCACGGACCCGGACACCTCCCCCTCGTCCGACGTCTCCTCCTCGGGGAGCTCGTCCGCGGACGCTTTCTCCTCCGAGACCTCCTCCGAGGCCGACGGGACCTCCGAGCCGGAGAGCACGCGCAAAAGATCGTCCGCCGTCCCGAAGGCGGGCGCGGACACGGGCGGCGGTGCCGAGGCGGGCCCGGACGGGCGGGTCCTCGTCCTGGGCGGGTCGGTGCTGATCATGGGGGCCGGTCTCGGCGGCCTGCTGGCCCGCCGCCCCCGCCCCGCCGGAGCCCCGGCCCGCGACCGCGCGTGACCGGCCGCCACCCGCTACGGGCAACGTAGGCGTCCTCGCCCTGCTGCGCCGCCGTCACCCGCGCCCGCGACCAGGGCACCAACCTGGCCTTCCTGGGGGCGAACGCCGCCTACTGGCGGATCGGGCTGCACGACCGGTGAGGAGGGCCTGATCCGCCACCTCGGCGTCTCCAACGTCACCGCCGCCGAGTTGGCCGAGGCCCGCGCGATCGCGCCCATCGCCTGCGTCCAGAATCTCTACAACCTGTCCCGGCGCGACGACGACCCGCTCGTCGACACCTGCGCCGAGGCGGGCATCGCCTACGTCCCCTTCTTCCCGGTCGGCGGTTTCCAGCCGATCACGGCGGAGCGCCCGGACGCCGTCGCGGCCCGCCACCGCGCCACCGTGCCGCAGGTGGCGCTCGCCTGGCTGCTGGCCCGGTCCCCGAACATCCTGCCGATCCCCGGGACCGGCTCGCTGGAGCACCTGGAGGAGAACGTGGCCGCCGGCGCGCTGAAGCTCGGCGCGGACGACCTCGCGGAGCTCGCGGGGCGGCCGGGGTGACCGCCTAGAGGTCGGCGCGGGTGGGGAGGCCCTGCCAGTCGCTGGCGCTGCTCACGGCCGCTGCGCTCAGCACCGTGCCGCGGTGCAGCCGCTCCTGCGGCGTCAGCCCCTCCAGCGCCGCGCTGATGTACCCGGCCACGAACGCGTCGCCCGAGCCCGCCGGGTCCACGATCGGCACCTGGAGCCCCGCCGCGTCGTACCGCATCCGGTGGGCCCGCACGCTGGCGCCCTTCATGCCCCGGTCCACCACGACCTCGCGCTCGGGCGTGAGCGCGGGCTTGACCAGGTCCAGCTCGTCCTGGGCGAGGAACAGCAGATGCGACTCGCAGGCCAGCTCGCTCAGCACCTCCTCCGCCTCCCGCACCGAGGGCCACAGCTCCGGGACGTAGTGGACGGCGAACGAGATCACCACCTCGGCGGTGCGCGCGGCGCTCACGGCGGCGCGGACCGCTTCGAGCGCGTCCCGGCCGAGCCCCGCCGTCAGGCCGGTGACGTGCAGCATCTTGGAGGCGGCGATCCGGTCGATCGGCACGTTCCCCGGTGTGAGGGCCGAGCCGGCGGAACCCACCCGGTAGTGCGTCACCAGTGGCTCCCGGCCCACGCGCGACTCCCTGAGGAGCATCCCGGTGCGGACGCCCTCGCTGACCCGTACGTCGGCCACGTCCACGCCCTCGCCCCTGAGCACCGTGAGGACCCTCGCCCCCAGCTCGTCCCCACCGACCTTGCCGAGGAAGCACGCCCGGTGGCCGAGCCTGGCCAGGGCGATGGCCAGCGTGAACTCCGGCCCGCAGACGTCGAGCCGGGCCTCTGTCTCGTGGCGGACCCGGCCGCTGGAGACGACTCCCAGCGCCTCGCCAAGGGTGTAGACGTCCGTCATGGGCGAGACTGTAGCCGGTCTGCCTATCCGAAAAGGATTTTCGGGTGATTGCCCCTGGTAGCGCCTGTGATCAAATTTTTGCACGAACTTTAGACAACCTTTTCCCCATACAGTGGCTCTAAGTAGTAAAGCGAGTCGGCTTCCCGGGCCGACTCCAGCGATACGGGGAGAGGAATCAGCACCCTCATGAGAAAGATCGCTGTAGGTATCGTCTCCACCCTCGTCGGTGGGGCCATGCTCGTGTCGGGTGGCAGCGCCGCCATGGCGAAGACCAAGGCCGCCACCATCGACATCAGGGACATCACGCCCAACCCGGTCGTCGTCAAGGACGGCGGCGAGACGGAGGCGTTCTTCAAGGTCGACGCCAGCAGCGACGTGGACAACGTCAAGCTGAGCGTCTCGCCCCTCGGCGTGCGCACGCTGCGCGCCCAGGAGGCCAAGCAGATCGAGTCGTGGCGCTTCAGCGTCCCGTTCAACTCCGACGACGCCGAGGGCAAGTGGCGCGCCACCGCCCAGGCGTTCAAGGACGGCAAGGTCGTCGCGACGGACGAGGCCGTCTTCAGCGTCGAGATCGAAGAGGGCAAGGCCGAGACGCGGGTCTCCCGCTTCAGCGCCGACCCGTACAAGGTTCGCAAGGGCAAGTCGATCTGGTTCTCCGGCCGTCTCCAGGTGGATGACGACGGCTGGGAGGGCGTCCGCGGCGAGAAGGTGAACGTCTACTACCGCGCCAACGGCTCCAGCGGCTGGAAGTGGGTCGCCTCCGGCACCACCAAGTGGGGCGGCAAGTTCACCGCCAAGACGCGCGCCTGGAATAGCGGCACGTTCAAGGCCGTGTACGACGGTAACGACGAGCTCGACGGCAGCACCAGCCGCACGGACTACGTCCGCGTGTACACCTGGCGCCGCTAGCACGACCGGTCCTCACGACCGCTGAGCACGTCTGAGCGAGAGCCCGGCCCCTTCGTTGGGGCCGGGCTCCCGTGTTTCCGGGCCCCCACAGGGGGTGGCCGTGAGAGGCGGCGTCCTGCGGGTAGCGTCGGAATATGGCTGAGGACCTGCTGAAAGAGTTCGATCCGTTCGCCATCTTCGACGCCGAGGCGGCCAGGCTCGACCGGTTCTTCTCGGGACTGGACGACGAGGCGTGGGAGCGGCCGTCGCAGTGCGAGGGGTGGTCGGTCAGGGACGTCCTGGGGCATCTGGCGGGCGAGGAGCTGTACAACCACGCCTGCCTCGACGGCAACGTCCAGAATCTGCTGACCCGCCTCGCCCGCGAGGGGGTGAACGGTTTCCACGACTTCAACGAGTGGTCCGTACGGCAGCGCCGGTCGACGCCCGTACGGGACGTCCTGGCGGAGTGGCGCGAGCAGAACGGCGACACCCGGCGGCGCATGCGCGAGCTGGGAGCCGAGCACCTGATCGACACCATGGCCGGGCCGTACCCGGTGGGGCTGCAGACGTTCCACTACGACTCGGAGTACGCCACGCACGCCGACGACGTCGGGGCGCCCGTCTCCGAGGAGGAGGCCGACGGCCGGACGCTGTGGCGGGTGGCGGTGGGCCGGTTCGCGCTGGCGGAGCAGAGCGCGGACGTCCAGGTGGAGCAGACGGCGGACCAGATCTGGGCGCACGCCGACGGGGTGAGCGCGACGCTGTCGTACCCCGAGTTCGTGCAGGCGACCGTGGGACGGCTGCCGGCCGGGCACGGGCTCGACCCGCGGCTCGCCGCGAAGCTGCGCTGCCTGGCCTGACCAGGCGATCTCCCGGGGGGGAAGGGGAGGAACGATGTGGTTGCGTGACCGCGCGGGGTACGAGCCGGCGAACGCGCGCAGCCCGCTGGGCGCCCGGCGGGGACTGTCCAGGGTGGCGCTGGTGATCGGCATCGCGGCGGCCGTGTTCTTCGCCGTCCGCGCGATGCGGACGGGCGACGAGGTGTGGGTCTGGGAGGCGGCGATCGCCGCCGCGGTGGCGGTCATCGCGGCGATCGACCTCGTGGTCCTGAAGCGGCACCGCCGATCGCCGGGCCGCTGAGCCCTTCCTGTGGCCGCCCCGTGGGTCTGGCGGGGCGCTGCCGCCTCCTGGGCCCACGAGGCCCAGGAGTGCCGGACGGGCGGTCAGGCGAGGAGTACGGCCAGGGTGAGCAGCGCCACCACGAGCACCACGGCCGCCACGATGAGCCATACGTGCCGTGTCACCCAGACCCGCGCCCGATCCCCGTACGGCCGCATGTACCCTTCGCCGCCTGATTCGATGCTGTTGATCGCCGCGACGCGCCTGGCCAGGTCCGGGTCCTCCAAGGCCAGGGCGTACTCGATTTCCGCGAGGATGCGGCGTTCCTTTCCTGAGAGACTCATCGCGATCACCCTGCTCCCACGCCGGTGAAGGCTTTGTACCCACTGGTAATGGGGGCATGCGACCCGGTCTGTCCGAAGGCGATTCGTCAGTGAGTTCGAGTCAGCGCTTGCCGTACCGCTGCTGGAAACGCTCGACGCGTCCGGCGCTGTCGACGATCCTCCCGCGCCCGGTGTAGAAGGGGTGGCTCGCGGAGGAGACGTCCACGTCGACGACCGGGTACGTGCGGCCGTCCTCCCACTCGACAGTCTTCGCGCCGGTCACGGTGGACCGGGTGAGGAAGGCGACCCCCGCGCTCGGGTCGCGGAAGACGACGGGGCGGTACGACGGGTGCAGGTTCTTCTTCATGCCCCCTCCAACCAGATGAGAACGGTTTTCATTCCCATGCTGTGGCCGGGTCTCGGTCCTGCCCTTCGGGGTCGAGCCCGAGCACCGACCGGCCGCCGTCCACGGGCAGCGTCACGCCGCTGACGAACCCCGAGTCGTCCCCCAGCAGGTACGCCACGGCGGCGGCGATCTCGGCCGGCGAGGCCACCCTGCCGAGCGGGTGCAACCGCGCCATCTCCTGTTCGATGCCGGCCGCCCCCTCGGGCCCGAGCGAGGCGAGGAACTCCTCGTACCTCTCCGTCGCCACCGACCCGGGCGCCACGGCGTTGACCCGGATGCCACGCTTGCCGTACTCGACGGCGAGCGCCGTCCACGCTTTCCCGCTCCCGCCGGGTCATCACAGGATTCGCCTAGGATCGCCGTGGGCGAACACGGCGCCGGAGGCTCGGCGAACACGTAAGGTAGCCGCATGGATACCCCCATCGACGTCCTCAACCGGGTGTTCGGCTACGACTCCTTCCGCGAAGGCCAGCAGGAGATCATCGAGCACGTCGTGAAGGGCGGCGACGCGCTCGTCCTCATGCCGACCGGCGGCGGCAAGTCGCTGTGCTACCAGATCCCGGCGCTCGTGCGGCCCGGGGTCGGCGTGGTGATCTCGCCGCTGATCGCGCTCATGCAGGACCAGGTCGACGCGCTGAGAGCGCTCGGCGTGCGCGCGGGGTTCCTCAACTCGACGCAGGGCTTCGACGAGCGGCAGGCGGTCGAGGCCGCGTTCCTGGCCGGCGAGCTCGACCTGCTCTACCTCGCGCCCGAGCGGCTGCGGACCGACTCCACCCTGCGGCTGCTGGGCAAGGGCGACATCTCGCTGTTCGCCATCGACGAGGCGCACTGCGTGTCCCAGTGGGGCCATGACTTCCGGCCCGACTATCTCGCGCTGTCCGGGCTGCACGAGCGCTGGCCCGACGTGCCGCGCATCGCGCTGACCGCGACCGCCACCCCGGCCACGCACGCCGAGATCTCCTCCCGGCTGGGCCTCGACCAGGCCAGGCACTTCGTGGCCGGGTTCGACCGCCCCAACATCCAGTACCGCATCACGGCCAAGAGCGAGCCGAAGCGGCAACTGCTGGAGTTCCTGCGCACCGAGCACCCGGGCGACGCGGGCATCGTCTACTGCCTGTCGCGCTCCTCGGTGGAGAAGACCGCCGAGTTCCTGGCCGACAACGGCATCCCCGCCGTGCCGTACCACGCGGGCCTCGACGCCCCCACCCGCGCCGCCCACCAGGCCCGCTTCCTGCGGGAGGACGGGCTCATCGTGGTGGCCACGATCGCGTTCGGCATGGGCATCGACAAGCCCGACGTGCGGTTCGTCGCCCACCTCGACCTGCCCAAGTCCGTCGAGGGCTACTACCAGGAGACCGGCCGCGCCGGGCGCGACGGCCTGCCCGCCACCGCCTGGATGGCCTACGGCCTGCAGGACGTCGTCCAGCACCGGCGGCTGGCGCTGGAGGGCGACGAGGCGCACCGGCGGCGTCAGGTCCTCCACCTCGACGCGATGCTCGCCCTGTGCGAGACCGCCGGCTGCCGCCGCGCCATGCTCCTCGACTACTTCGGCCAGCGCCTCGACGAGCCCTGCGGCAACTGCGACACCTGCCAGGCCCCGCCGGAGTCCTGGGACGCCACGGTCCCCGCCCAGAAGGTGCTGTCCACGGTCCTGCGGCTGGACCGGGAGCGACGGCAGAGGTTCGGGGTGGGGCAGATCGTCGACATCCTGCTCGGCAAGAAGACGGCCAAGGTGCTGCAGCACGGCCACGACTCGCTGACGGTGTTCGGCGTGGGGGCCGAGCTGGGCAACACCGAGTGGCACGGAGTGGTGCGCCAGCTCCTGGCGCAGGGGCTGCTGGCCGTGGAGCCGGCCCACGGCACGCTGGTGCTCACCGACGCCAGCGCCGACGTGCTGCGCGGCCGGCGGCAGGTCGACCTGCGCCGCGACGCCCAGCGCCCCGCCCGCTCCAGGACCTCCGGCGGCGGCTCCTCGCGTCCGGTGGTGGAGCTGCCGGCGGAGGCGGCCCCGGCCTTCGAACGCCTCCGCGCCTGGCGCGCCGCCACGGCCAAGGAGCAGGGCGTCCCGGCCTACGTCATCTTCCACGACGCCACCCTGCGCGAGATCGCCACCCTGGGGCCGTCCTCGCTGGCGGAGCTCGGGACGGTCAGCGGGGTCGGCGAGAACAAACTCGCCAAATACGGCGAACAGGTCCTGGAAACCTTGGCCTCCTGACCGGAGGCCGGCGCTTCTGGAAGGACCTGGGCACGGACGGTGACGGTCCGAAGCACAGCCAGTCGCGCGAGGCGGTGGCGACGGCCCCACGAAGAACGGTCGTCGCCACCGCGCTGCCACCCAAAATCGGGCGGTCAGCTTCACTGCCACATTAGCCGGACAATCGGCGTGGCGCTCTCGGCAACCCTTTCGGCCGCTACATACAGTGATCACGCATCGTCACTTCGTGGTAACAGGGGGAACCATGAGAAGCCTCATCGCCGCCGGCGGGCCGTTGATCGCCGCCTTCGCACTGGCCGGAGCGGTGGCGGGTCCGGCCGCCGCCGCCACACATGGGGACGACGGCATCGGGCTCGAGTGCAGCGCGTCCTCACGCACCACGTCCACCTGGGTGTACTCCGTCAACGACGAAGTGGTGTCCGGGTCCTACTCCTCGGAAAGGTGCAAGGACCCCGCGATCGGCTGGCGCCCGTACTGGTGGGAGAACATCCAGACCGAGACCGACAACGCCGCCGCATTCGACGACGCGGACGGCGCCGCACTGTACGAGAACGACAACGCCGACGAGCTGCAGGACTAGCCTCGCGCTCTCACCGGGAGCCGTGGGCAGCACAGCCACGTACCCGAGAAACGGGCCTTTGAGCTGGGAGGACCGGGCTTGTCCAGAGTCCGGTCCACACCAGTCCACGGGACCCGTCCCTTCGGACACGCGCCAGGCGGGTTCAGGCGAGCTTGGGGAGAGCCAGCCATTCCTTCCAGGACAGGTCGCGTCCGATGAAGCGCGGGCGCTCGAACGGCCAGGACTCCGCGATCCACTGCGGGATCAGCGCGTCCATCGCGCGTTCCAGGTCGGCGCCGACGCGATCGTCCACCACCCACCAGGACACCTCGGCGTCGGCGTCCTGGCGCTCCGGCGGGTCGATGTGGACGCAGCCGAGGAGTGCGGTCTCCGCGTCGTCGAACAGTGCGTAGTTGAAGGACTCGTGCGCCTCGATCTCTCTCGCATGCCGCTCGAGGTCCTTCAGGTCATCCTCGTAGGTCATGTCGGCCGTGGGCCAGCCGTACGCCTCACCGTAAATCGACCAGAGCCGTGCCTGCGAACCCATCACGGCGGGGTGGTCCAGGTCGGTGTCCGCGCCGGTGATCGGGCGTAGGTGATAACCGCCACCCGGGAGCTCGACATGGGTGGGATGGACGAAATCAGCGGGCAACCATGCCATGGCGGCAGCCTACCGAGCGGGCAGCAGCTCATGATCCCTGCACCACGGCACTCCAGCGGACACATCCCAGACGGTGGTGGTCCCCACCGCTTCCCGATCGACCCCCTCCCCCGGCCCCCACGAGGACCCCTCAAGAGCATTCATCCGTGGAACCATTCGGCACCGCGACGGAATTACCGCCGACAATCACGGGATTTGGCACCACGATGGCAAAAGCTGCCGGCGTAGCCTCTTGCCATGGACCCGGATCACGGTCGCCAGGAATGGGGCGACCGAGGAAGAAAACGCACCGTGGTGGCCGGATGCCTGGTCATCGGGGCGATAGGAGCAATTTTTTGGCTCATTGCTCTCGGTGTGATCCTTTATTTCCTTTTACGATCATAAATCATGACGGGAACCTTCTGCCGCCTCCCGGTGTATGGGACATGAGCGAGTGAGGAGGCCTCATGAGATGGACGGCGATGGGAGCGGCGCTCCTGCTGCTGGCCGCCGGCTGCACGGCCGGCGGAGCCGGGAAGGCGGGCGGTCCAGGGCGAGACCCGGACACGCCGGCGACCGCCCCGGCGACGACTCCCGGTTCGAGCGAGGAAGCGAAGCCCAGCCGCGATGACGGCGCCGCGGCGACCCCAACGGCGAGGGACGAGGCGGCGGCGACTCCTGGCGCGAGCGACGGGCCCAGCCCGGCCGTCGCGGGGGCCGGGAAGGGGTGTCATGGAATGCCGGTGCTGACGTCCGGCGGCGGGTTTCCGGAGGTGCGGGGTGAGGGCCGGGGCGCGGAGGTGTGGGGGTTGCTGTTCGCCCCGGTGCCGTTCCGGAAGGGTCGCGAGGTGAAGATCGTCTGGCGGATGACCGGTGAAGGGCCGTTGACGGTCACCGCCACGCTGCCGGACGGCACGCGGGCCCGCCGGACGTTCGGACCCGAGCAGCATGGCGGGTCCACCTGGAAACGACCGGGCGAGGAGTGGGGAACGGGCTTCGTGTTCCCGAAGCCCGGGTGCTGGAGGGTGGAGCTGTCCAGGACACACGGCTCCGGCCAGGTGTGGCTACCCGTGCGCTAGTGCTTTGACCGGAAATGATCACCGGGTTGACGCGTAGGGCGTTTCTGCCGGTTGGATGGTGCTGATCGCGTTCGATCGGCACGTGGGAGGCCGAGGGACGCAACCGGTCAAGGTCCGCAGGCTCACGGACCAAGAAGGCCAGAAGCTGCAGCGGATCGTGCGGCGCGGCACGACCAGCACGGTCCGTGGGCACAACGCCCACGAGCTGTTTTACGCGGCCGACGGCGTTCTCGTCACCTCGGTGCGGCAGATCTCGTCGCCCCATGGCCCCGAGCTCTTCGGCCAGGACCCCGCCGCGCTCGATGACCATCTGGGAGCCTTGCGGGCGCTGGCGGCAGTCAGTTTCGGGTGCGCGCCCGCGGCCGTCGCGACCAGCACGATGAAGGATGCCTTGCCGATCACGGCGACGACCAGCACCGGCCGGCGCCATTCCCCGGTACGGCGGCCGCCGCCAGGAGAGAGCGCGTTGCCATGCTCGAAGAGGTGCTTGCGGCGGCGGCCCGCCAGGCTCAGAGTGATCTGACGGACCGTATGTGCTCCAAGAGAATGGCCACCGGGCGTATGCGTCGCGGGCAAGCCAAGGACGGTCCGTTGGGGAGACCCGGACGGGCATTGCCACCGAACACGGCGATCGCGCACGCGACAGTGCCCGTGCTGAGCGCGATCACCCCAGGCCGGGGGTTCGGACAGACAGTTGCTCGCGGGTGAACCGGTCGAGGTCCAAGCGAACGCCTGTCAGCGCCTCAACGGTCGCCAGTGCGGTCTGCCAGTCGGGGTAGGGCGCGGCGGGTGTCACGCCTGCCTTGTCATCGGCCTCCATCCGTGCCGCCAGCGCCCGCAAGGCTCCCAGATGGTCATCGAGCGCGGCAGGGTCCTGGCCGAAGAGCTCGGGGCCATGGGGCGACGAGATCTGCCGCACCGAGGTGACGAGAACGCCGTCGGCCGCGTAAAACAGCTCGTGGGCGTTGTTGACCAGCCACCAGAAACCAGTGACACGGTCCCTGACTCTCGCGGCTCGAAGCACGTTGCCAAATGGACGAAGCGTAACCGCCGCCGTTAATGGCCACAAAGTCCAATTAAGTCATACAAAAATCACGGACGGTGGCTTACCATTCCTGATCGCCGCGCCGGCCGATCGCCGCGTCCGCGCAACGGTTCGGATGAGAGTGCCGAACGGGCTTCTGGTCCCGGCACGTCCGGGACTACCTTCTGATCCATGACCGCACTGGAGCCACCGAGAGCCCCCTACCGCCCGCGCCGGACCCGGTCCCTGGGCGTGACGATGGTGGGCGGATGGAGCGTGAAGGTCGTCGGGATCACCGCCGGAGGGGAGCTGCCGGACGACTTCGAGGTGGAGGCCGCGCTGCGGGCCGTCGAGCAGGAGCTGCCCGAGGGGGGCGGGGTGGCGTTCGTGATCGTGGACCGGGGCACCGACGCGCTGTGGGCGAACGTGTGCTGGTGGCAGTCCGACATCCTGTTCCAGCGGCTGTGGCGGGCCGAGCCGGGCACGACCGACCTGCGCAGGCTGCCGCTCGACGCGCCCATCGGCTGCGTCTGGCACCTGGTGGCCATCGAGCATGAACGGCGGGCCTGGGTGGAGCACGTGCTGGCCCGGCCGCAGGCCCCCGACGTCACCGGCTATCTGGCCGCCGACCCCATGGTGGAAGCCGGCTGAACGGGTCTTAAGAGCACCTGAAGGAGACCGTAAGGCCGCTCCGGCATCGTGGGACTCGTCAGGCCGACGACCACCGGAGAAAGGCACCCCGATGACCACGCAGACCGCGCAGTACGAGATCACCCGAGTCCTCGACGCCCCCCGCGAGGCGGTGTTCGCCGCCTGGACCGAGCCGGAGCGCCTGTCCCGGTGGTTCGGGCCGCGCTCCTTCACCGCCCCCGTTGAGCGGATCGTCGTCGACCTGCGGCCCGGCGGCGTGTGGCAGGTGGTCCTGGTCGGCGAGGGCGGCTTCGAGGCCCCGCTCGGCGGCACCTACCGCGAGGTGGACGGCCCCGGCAGGCTGGTGTTCACCACCGGCGACCCGGACAACCCCGGCGACGGCCCCGCCTCCGTGGCCACGCTGGAGCTGACCGGGAAGGACGGCGGGACCGAGATGCGCTTCCACCAGTTCGGCGTCAACACCGACGAGGAGCACGCCCAGCAGGCCAAGGCCGGCTGGATCGAGTTCTTCGACCGTCTGGCCGAGTACGTGGCCACCCGGGCGTGAAGGTCAGAGGGCGAGGCCTGGTGCGTCGTCGAGCTTCAGGCGGCTGCCCTCCTCGTACAGGGCCGCGAACCCCTCCTCCCCCAGCGCCTCCCGCACCCGCTCGGTGACCCGGTCGATCTCCTCCGTCTGCGACGGCGTCGCCGGCGTCCGGCCGGCCTCGTGGGCGGCGGCGGCCAGGCCCAGCAGGCGCGCGGCCCGGTCCGGCGAGCCGGATGCGGCAAGCGCGGCGGCGAGCGCCTCGACCGCGAACGTGACGCTGCTCGGGTCGCCGACCCTCTGGGCCGCGGCCAGCGCCTCCAGGTGCAGCTTCCGGGCCTCCTCGGCGTCGCCCTGCCGTTCGCGCAGGTATCCGAGCTCGACGAGCGTGGTGGGCAGGTGCAGCGCGGGCTCGGCGCCGGGGTGGCGGGGCACCCCTTCGAGCAGGTGGAGCAGGTGCCGCTCGGCCAGGTCGAACCGACCGGCCCGGCGCGCGGCGAAGGCGAGGCCCATCTCGGCCATCACCTTGCCCTCCCGGAACCCTTGCTCGACCGACAGCCGCAGTGCCCGGCCGCACAGCTCCATCGCCCGCTCGAAGGCTCCGGCCTGCAGCGCCCCCCAGCCCAGCCAGGCCGTACGGCGGGCGACCTCGTTCCACAGCCCGAGCTCCTCGGCCACCCGCAGCCCGTCCTCGAACAGCAGCCTGGCCCCTTCGCCGTCGCCCCGCATCTCGGCCAGGCCGCCCAGCCATTCCAGGGCCTGGAGGCGTCCCCACTGGTCGCCGAGCTTGTCGAACAGCCGGACGCTCTCCTCGCTGTCGCGTTCGAGGGCGACCACGTCGCGCTGCGTGAAGGCGTCACGGGCCCGTTTGCTGAGCACCGTCGCGATGCCCCATTCGTCGCCGATGGAGCGGAACGTCGTCAGAGCGCCGCCCATCAGCGCCTGCGCCGTCGGAACGTCGGCCACGGCCATGCCGAGGAACAGCTCGGCCCTGGCCCGGTCGCGGGGATCCTCGATGGCGGCGGTGTCCCAGGTCGCCTGGTCGCCCAGCATGAGGGCGAACCCGGCCCGCCAGGCCGCCGCCCTGGCCCGGCCGGGGGCGTCGCCGTGGAGGGCGAGCGCCGTCTCCAGGGAGCGCCGGGCCTCGCCGGGCCTGCCACGCAGGTACCAGTACCAGCTCAGCGCGTTGACCAGGCGGATCGCGGTGCCGGCGTCGTCGCCGCGGGCCGCCGTCTCCAGCGCCGCGCGCAGGTTGGCGGCCTCCGCGTCGAGCCGTTGCAGCCATTCCCGCTGGTCGTGGCCGTACAGGGCGGGCTCGGCCTGCTCGGCCAGCGCCAGGTGGTGGCGGGCGTGCGCCCGCCGTACGGACTCCAGCTCGCCGGCGTCGGCCAGCCGGTCCAGGCAGTACTCGGCGACGGACTCCAGCAGCCGGTACCGGACGCCGGCGGCCCCCTCCACGACCACCACCAGCGACCGGTCGACCAGCCGGGCGAGCAGGTCGAGGACGTCGAGCTCCCCGATCTCCGCGAGCTCGTCGATCCGGTCCCGGCCTGTCCGGTCGCCGGCGCAGACCTCCTGGGCCGCCTCCAGCGTGCAGCCGTCGGCGTGGACGGCCAGGCGGCGCAGCACCACCCGCTCGGGCGGGGTCAGCAGCTCCCAGCTCCAGTCGATGACCGCGGTCAGCGTCTGCTGGCGGGGCGGGGCGCCGCGGTGCCCGGAGGCGAGCAGCCGGAACCGGTCGTCCAGCCGCGCCACCACCCCGCGCAGACCGAGCGCCCGTACGCGGGTGGCGGCCAGCTCCAGCGCCAGCGGGATGCCGTCGAGCCGGCGGCAGAGCCGTACGACGGCCTCGGCGTTGCCCGCGTCGAGCGTGAAGCCGCGCGTGGAGGCGGCGGCGCGGGCGACGAACAGGCGGACGGCGTCGGACCGCTCGGCGGCGGCGAGGGCGGCGCCGGGTGAGGCGCCGAGGACGGCGTCGAAGGCGGTGAGGTCGGGCACGTCGAGCGGCGGCACGCTCCACAGCACCTCGCCGGGCAGGGACAGCGGCTCGCGGCTGGTGGCCAGCACGCGCAGCCTGGGCACGGCCCGCAGCAGCGCGCCGGCCACGTCGGCGACCCGGTCGACGACGTGCTCGCAGTTGTCCAGCACCAGCAGCGTCTCGCGGGTGCGCAGCACCTCGGCGAGCCGGGCGGCGGGCGTCGCGCCGTCGGTGCCCTCGCGGATGCCCAGCGCCTCCATGACGGCCTCGGCGGGCGAGCCCGTGGCGCGGTCGAGCGAGGCCAGCTCCACCAGCCAGGCCCCGTCGGTGTACGCGCCGGACAGGCTGTGGGCCACCTCCAGCGCGAGCCGGGTCTTGCCGACGCCGCCGCTGCCGGTCAGCGTGACGAGCCTGTGGTCCGCCAGCAGCGTGGCGACCTCGGTGATCGCGTCGTCGCGGCCGATGAGCCTGCTGACGGGGGCGGGCAGGTTGGTGGCCGGGCGCTCGGTCACTGCGCTGAGCGCGGGGTCCTGCCCGAGGATCGCCTGGTGCAGCTCGGCCAGCTCGGGGCCGGGGTCGAGGCCGAGCTCCTCGGCCAGCCGCTCGCGCAGCTCGGCGTAACTGGCCAGTGCCTCGCTCTGCCGCCCCGCCCGGTACAGGGCGCGCATGTGGACGGCGCGCAGCCGCTCCCTCAGCGGGTGGAGGGCGACGTGCTCACCCAGCTCGCCCGCGAGCAGGCCGTGCTCGCCCAGTTCCAGCCGGGCCTCGGCGTGCCGCTCCAGCGCGGCGAGCCGCTGCTCCTCCAGGCGGACGATCGCCGACCTGGTGAACTCCTCGTCGGCGAAGTCGGCGAACGCCGGTCCGCGCCAGAGCCCGAGCGCCTCCGACAGCAGCGCGGCCGTGGCGCGCGGCCCGTCGGCCGCCTCGGCCCGCGCGACCAGGCCGGTGAAGCGGGCGGCGTCCACGGCTCCGGGCTCGGCGCTCAGGAGGTAGCCGGGAGCGCGGGAGACGACGAGGTTCTTGGCGCCGGGCTCGGCGTCCTCCAGCGCCCGCCGGAGCTGGGAGACCCGGACCTGGAGCGCCCCGGCGGGGTTGCCCGGCGGCTCGCCGCTCCACAGGTCGTCGACCAGCCGGTCGGCCGACACCACGTGCCCCTCGCTGACGAGGAGATCGGCGAGGAGCGCCCGCACCTTCAGGCCGGGGATCGCCACGCTCTCCCCGGCGTCGGTCCAGACGGCCAGCGGGCCGAGCACGCCGAATCGCATGCCCGTCACCTTAGGGGGGACCTTGAGCCGGCGAGAAGAGCATCCGAAGCCCTGTTGGGTTCGGCTCAGGAGGACAGCGGGGGCGCCTTCCTGGCCGAGCCGCGGTAGCGGCCGGGGTCGTAGCGGCGCTCGTTCTCGTCCAGCTTGGCGCCCGCCGCCTCCACCAGGTCGATCCCGAGGACGTCGGCCAGGCGCACCAGGTAGGCGGTCACGTCGCCCAGCTCGGAGCGGACCCGGTCGAGGGTGGCCGGGTCGGGGCTCGCCGACTCTGCCGGGGTGAGCCACTGGAACTCGGCCACCAGCTCGCCCACCTCGCCGGCCAGCGCCATCGCGAGGTTCTTGGGGGTGTGGAACTGCTCCCAGTCCCGGGCCTCGGCGAACGCGCGCAGCCGTGCGGTCAGCCGCTCCAACTCGGTGCTCACGTGCGCCGACCCTACCCGCCCCCACCTGCCCCGGCCACCGGCGGCCGTCAGGCCGCGCCGGTGCGGTGATCGGTGCTGTGATGGGTGCGGTGGTCGAGGCGGTTGAGGGCCTTGGCCAGGGCCACGCCGTACACGACGTGCCCGGCGGCCATCACCGCCTGGCGGCCCGGCCGGTCACGGTGCAGCGGCGGCATCGTGCCCAGCTTGGGCACCCATCCGGCGTAGCTGGCCACCCAGATCGCCAGGCCGTACGCGATGCCGAGCGGCACCCGGACGCGACGGCCGCGGGCGAGCGCGCCGAACAGCGCCCCGGACCCCACCCCGAACCCGAAGTGGGCCACGGCGCCGAGCACGCCCTCCCCCGGCTTGCTCCTGTGCCGGTGGCCGGGCAGGATCGCGCGGACGATGCGCTTGGGCGGCTGGTCCCCCATCAGACCGGCGCGCTCGCCCGCCACCATGACCGTGCTCATCGCCGCCGTGGCCAGGGCTCCTCCGACGGCTCCGTTCACCAGGTTTCGCAGCATGTCGTACCGGCTGCCCCGGTAGCCGACCAGAAAACTCGGACGCCTGGCCGCACGCGCTACGCTTCCGCGCGTGTCGGAATTATCCGTCCCCGGGTACGAAATCCGGGGCGTGCTGGGGCAGGGCGGCTTCGGCGTCGTCTACCGGGCCCGGCAGTCGGCCGTGGGCAGGGAGGTCGCCCTCAAGGTCGACAACCGGGTCCTGCTCTCCGACCGGGACCGGCGCCGCTTCATGCGCGAGGTCACCTCCGCCGGCGCGCTGTCCGGTCATCCGCACGTGGTGCCCGTCTATGACGCCGGTCTGCTGCCCGACGCCCGGCCGTACATGGTGCTGGAGCTGTGCCCCGGCGGGTCGCTCAAGGGGCGGCGGCTCACCCCGGCGGACGCCCGCGACGCCGGCGTCCGCATCGCCGGCGCGCTGGCGGCCGCGCACGCGCAGGGCGTGCTGCACCGCGACGTCAAGCCCGCCAACATCCTGCTCAACCGGTACGGCCAGGTCGCGCTGTCCGACTTCGGGCTGGCCACGATGCCGGCATCCGGGTCCGCGCCGGGCCTGGACGCCTCGGTCACCCGCGAGTCGCTGACTCCCGCCTACGCCCCGCCGGAGGCGTTCGAGCTGGCCGGGCCCACCCCGGCCGGTGACGTCTACTCGCTCGCCGCGACCGTCTACGCGCTCATGTCGGGCCGCCCGCCGCGCTTCCCGGAGAGCGGCGTGCCGCACCTGGCGGTGATCCTGGCGCTGCACCGTCTGCCGGTGCCGGACCTGCCGGGGGTGCCGCCGGAGCTGACGGCGGTGCTGAGACGGGCGCTGGCGTCGGACCCGCGCGAGCGCACCCCGGACGCGGCCACCTTCCGCGACGAGCTCGCCGCCGTCCCCCTCGCCGCCGCCCCCTTCGGCTCGGTTCCCCCCGGCTCGCATCCCCTCGGCTCCGTCCCCCTCGGCACAGGGTCCCTCGGCACAGGGTCCCCGGGGCCCGCCCACGTCCCGGCCGCTCCTCATGGCCCGGCGCACAGGACGGACGACCCCGCGTACGGGCCCCGCAATCCCGCGCCTCGCGATCCCGCGCCCCACGGACCCGGTCCAGGTCCGGCGCACGCGGCGGACGACGGAACGGGCCCCCGGCGGCGCGGCGGCCGGGAGGCCGACACCGAGGCGCCCGCCCGGCTCGGCGCCTCCAAACTGCTCTTGACGCTCGTGACCGTCCTCGCCGTCGTCTCCGCGACCGCCGTCGGCGTCGTGGTCCACGACCGCGTCACCGGCGAGCCGTCCGACCGGCAGGCCACCGCCCCGGCCGACCCGTCCGAAACCGATCCGACCGGGACAGATCCGTCCAGGACCGGGCCCACCGGGACGGCCCCGGCGACCGGACGCCCCGCCAAGGGCCCGCTCAGCGGCCTGGACACCTACACCGAGGGCTGCCCGGCGGCGGCAGCGGCGGCCGGCGCGGCATGCGTGAAGGAGGCCGAGTGCTGGGGCGGCCTCGTCATCATCGCGGGCGACACCACGGCCCGGCGGGTGGGCTGCGAGGAGACGCACTCCTGGGAGACGTACGCGGTGGCGCCGATACCGGACGACTCCATGACGTACGACCAGCACGACCTGGCCAGGCACCCGACGGTGAAGCGGGTGTGCTCCCCGCGGGTGATGCTGGCCACGCGCAACGCCGCGGCCGAGCGCGCCGGGCGGAAGCTGGAGTCGGAGGTGATGCCGCCGTCGGCGGCCCAGTTCACGGCGGGGGCGCGCTTCTACCGGTGCGTGGGCAGCGTGGTGGGCACGGAGACGAGGCGCGCCCTGTTCCTCCGGCCCTGACCGATCCCGCCGGGTCAGCGGCGAAGAGGCGCGGTGCTCTCGCGGACGACCAGCTCCGTGGCCAGCTCCACGCGCCGCGACTCCGGCACCTCGCCGCGGCCCATCGCGAGCACCGTGCGGGCGGCGAGCGCGGCCATCTCCTGCAACGGCTGCCGGACGGTGGTGAGCGGCGGCCAGGCCGAGCGGGCGAGCGGCAGGTCGTCGAAGCCGACCACGCTCAGGTCCTCCGGCACCCGCAGCCCGCGCTGCCGGGCGGCCTCGAAGACGCCGAACGCCTGCAGGTCGCTGCCCGCGAAGATGGCCGTGGGCGGGTCGTCGAGGGACAGCAGGGCGTGGCCGTTGTCGTGGCCGGAGTCGACGAGGAAGGTGCCGCGCCGGATCAGCTCCGGCGCGACCGGCATGCCGGCGGTCTCCAGGGCGGCGCGGTAGCCGTCGATGCGGGCCTGGCTGCACAGCATGTCGGCGGGACCGCTGATCACGCCGATGCGGCGGTGGCCCAGCTCGACCAGGTGGCGGGTGGCGGCGAGCCCGCCGTTCCAGTTGGTGGCGCCGACGGAGACGACGCCGGGCGCGGGCTCCCCCTCGGGGTCGACGACGACGAACGGCAGCGAGCGGGCGCGGAGCTGGTCCTGCACGCCGGCCGACAGGCGTGAGGCGACGATGACGACGCCGTCGGTGCGGCGGCCGGCCAGGCGCTCCATCCAGTCGCGTCCAGGTCCGGCGTGGGTGTGCAGGACGGAGATGACGACGCTGGACCCGGCCTCGTGGGCGGCGCTCTCGGCGCCACGGACGATCTCCATGGCCCACGGTGACTCGATCTCGGCGAAGACGAGGTCCACGAGCCCGGCGTGGGTGTCGCCGGCGCTGGCGCGCCGCTGGTAGCCGTGCTGCTGGAGCAGCCGCTCGACGCGGGAGCGGGTCGCGGGCGCGACCTCGGGACGGCCGTTGATGACCTTGGAGACCGTGGGGATGGACACCCCGGCCTCCTCGGCTATCACGGCGATCGTCACCCGTCTCTTCGCTGACATGCTCGAAAGTGTACCGAAACTTTCGGCACCGCGATGCTCCCGTTCCTGCTATTGACGCGTAACAGGCCGTTTACCTATGCTCCGGGCAACGAAATTATCGGGGGGTTTCACGAAACTTTCGGCCTGAAGGAGAGAACCCCTATGAAACGTGGTTTCCTGCTGATCGCGACGGCCGTTCTCGTCACCGGCTGCAGTGGCGGCGGTGGCGGCGCCGCCGAGCCGCGGAAGAGCACGGCGGGCTCCCCCGCCAAGGTGACGCTCGAGCTGTGGCACCTGTCCACCACCGAACCGATGAAGACGATCATGGTCCAGCGGGCCAAGGAGTTCGAGGCCGCGCACCCCAACGTCACCATCAAGGCCACCGTCCTGGAGAACGAGGCGTACAAGTCCAAGATCACTACGCTCACCCAGTCGGGCAAGGCACCCGACGTGTTCGCCTCCTGGGGCGGCGGGGTCCTTCAGCAGCAGATCGACGCGGGCCTGGTCAAGGACATCTCCGCCGACGTCGCCCCCGTCCTCGGCACCTTCACCAAGGCGTCGCTGACCGCCTACCAGTTCGACGGCAAGACGTACGGCCTGCCGACCGACATCGGCATGGTCGGCTTCTGGTACAACAAGAAGCTCTTCGCCAAGGCCGGCATCCAGCAGCCGCCCGCCACCTGGGCCGAGCTCCTCGACGACGTCAGGAAGCTCAAGGCGGCCGGCACCACCCCGATCGCGCTGGCCGGCAAGGAGAAGTGGCCTGGCCACTACTACTGGGCCTACCTCGCCATGCGCATCGGCGGCGTGCCGGCCATGCACCAGGCCGCGGTCGACAAGAACTTCAACACCCCCGACTTCGTGGCCGCCGGCCAGCAGCTCAAGGCGCTGGCCGACCTGCAGCCGTTCCAGAAGGGCTTCCTCGGGGCCGGCTACTCCACGCCCGACGGGCAGTCCGCGTCCGTCTCCAACGGCAAGGCCGCCATGGAGCTGATGGGCCAGTGGGCGCCGGCCGTGCAGAAGTCGTCCGGCAAGGGCCTCGGCGACGACCTCGGCTTCTTCCCCTTCCCCGCGGTCGACGGCGGCAAGGGGACGGTCACCGAGGCGTTCGGCGGCGGTGGCGGCCTGGCCGTCGGCGCCGACGCGCCGCCCGAGGCCGTCGAGTTCGTCAAGTTCTTCACCGCCATGGCCAACCACAGCAGGGCGGTCGAGGCCGGCGGGGTGCTGCCCGTCCTCCAGGGCGAGGAGAGCTCCGTCAAGGACCCGAACCTCAAGATCGTGGCGGAGTCGCTGGCCGGCGCGACCGGGTTCCAGCTCTACCTGGACCAGGCGTACCCGCCCGCGGTGGGCGCGGAGGTGAACGACAGCGTGGCCCAGCTCATCGGCGGCACCAAGACGCCGCAGCAGGTCGTCGAGGCCATCACGGAAGTGGCCAAGAGCGAATGACGACGCTGACGCGAGGGCCGCAGGCGCCCGCGCTCCCGGCCCGCGCGCGGCCGCCCGAGCGCCCGCGCCGGCCCTGGGTGACGATGACGTTGTTCGTCCTGCCCGCCCTGGTGCTGTTCCTGCTGCTGGTGGTGGCGCCGATCGCGGTCGCGCTGTACGCGAGCGTGTTCAAGTGGAACGGCTTCGGCGGCCTGCCCACGGACTTCGTCGGCCTGGACAACTTCACCCGACTGTTCGGCACCGAGGTCTTCCGGCAGGACGTGTGGCACCTGGTCCTGCTGATCCTCCTGTCGTTGTGCGTGCAGCTGCCGTTCTCGCTGGCCATCGCCATGCTGCTGCACCAGCGCGTCCGCGGCAGGGCCGTCTACCGGCTGGTCTTCTTCGCGCCGTACGTGCTGTCCGAGGTCATCACGGGGGTGCTGTTCTCGCTCCTGCTCTCGCCCGACGCGGGCCTGGCCAACCAGATCCTCGGCGTGGTCGGGCTGGACTCGGAGTGGCTGGCCGACACGGGCACCGTCATGCCGTCGCTGTTCCTCGTGATGACGTGGAAGTACTTCGGCTTCCACATGATGATCTACCTGGCCGGGCGGCAGAACATCCCGGACGAGCTGATCGAGGCCGCGCAGATCGACGGCGCCACGCCGTGGAAGGTGTTCCGCCACGTCACCCTGCCGCTGCTCGGCCCGACGATCCGGATCAGCGTGTTCCTGTCGGTCATCTACACGATCCAGCTCTTCGACCTCGTCTGGATCCTCACCGAGGGCGGCCCCTCCCACGCCTCGGAGACCATGGCGGTCACGATGATGGAGTTCGGCTTCGGCCGCAACCAGGTGGGCTACGCCAGCGCGATCAGCGTGGTGATGTTCGGCCTGAGCCTCGTCTTCGCGCTGTTCTACCAGCGGTTCGTGATGCGGCGCGACCTGGAGGGCGCGACGACGTCGATGGGAGACCACCGGTGAGACGCAACACCCTTCCCCTGCACGCCGTCGCCTGGATCGTGGGCGCGTTCATCCTCGTGCCGGTCGTGTACGCGGTGCTCGGCGGATTCAAGAGCACCGACCAGCTCTCCACCAACGCCTTCGGCCTGCCCGACCCGTGGGTGATCGGCAACTACACCGACGTGCTCGGCTCGGGGTCGTTCTGGCGACAGCTCTGGAACAGCACGTTCATCGCGGTGGCGACGACCGTGATCGTGGTGCTGCTGTCGGCGATGGCGGCCTACGTCTTCGCCCGCTTCGCCTTCCGGGGCCGGGAGCTGCTGTTCACGGTCTTCACGGTGGGGCTGATGTTCCCGTTCGCCGTGGCCATCCTGCCCATCTTCGTGCTGCTGCGCACGTTCGGGCTGATCGACAACCCGCTCGGGGTGATCCTCACCCAGGCCGCCTTCGGGCTGCCACTGACGATCATCATCCTGCGCGGCTTCTTCCGCAGCATCCCCGGCGAGGTCGAGGAGGCCGCCACCATCGACGGCTGCACGCCGTTCGGGTTCTTCTGGCGCATCCTGCTGCCGATGGCGCGCCCCGCGCTCGCCACCGTCTCGGTCCTGGCCATCGTCGGGAGCTGGAACAGCTTCATGCTGCCGCTGGTGGTCTTCAGCGACGAGTCGGCGTGGACGCTGCCGCTGGGCGTGCAGCAGTTCCAGGGCCAGTACGCCTCGGACACCGCGCGGGTGCTCGCCTACCTGGTGCTGGCCATGCTGCCGGCGCTGGGCTTCTACGCCGTCGCCGAGCGGCACCTCATCGGCGGACTGACCGCGGGCGCGACGAAAGGGTGACCATGCTGCATGTGTCCGGAACACGGCTCCTGACCTCCGACGGCACGCCGGTGCGGCTGCGCGGCGTGGGACTCGGGGGCTGGCTCAACATGGAGAACTTCATCACCGGCTACCCCGCCAACGAGTCGTCGATGCGGCTGGCCGTGCGCGAGGTGCTGGGCGAGGATCGGGCGGCGCTGTTCTTCGAGCGGCTGCTCGGCTCGTTCTTCACCGAGGACGACGCGGCGCTGCTGGCGGGGCTGGGCATGAACTGCGTGCGCATCCCGGTCAACTACCGGCACTTCGAGTCCGACGACCGGCCGTTCGAGATCATCGAGGACGGCTTCCGGCACCTGGACCGGGTGATCGACGCGCTCGGCGCGCACGGCCTGTACAGCGTGATCGACCTGCACGCCCTGCCCGGCTCGCAGAACCAGCACTGGCACTCCGACAACCCCACACACGTCGCGGCGCTGTGGCAGCACCGGCACTTCCAGGACCGGGTCGTGCACCTGTGGGAGGCGATCGCCGACCACTACCGCGACCATCCGTGGGTGGCGGGCTACAACCCGGTCAACGAGCCGGGCGACCCGTCGGGCAAGGTCGTCGGGCCGTTCTACGACCGGCTGGTGAAGGCGCTGCGCGCCGCCGACCCGCGCCACGTGCTGTTCCTCGACGGCAACACCTACGCCACGGACTTCACGGTCTTCCGTGAGATGTACGAGAACACGGTGTTCGTCTGCCACGACTACGCCCTGGCCGGGTTCGCCCACGGCGGGCCGTACCCGGGGTACACGCGCGGCGAGTGGTGCGACCGGGGCGAGCTGGAGCGGGCCTTCGAGCGGCGCTCGCGGTTCCAGCGGGAGACGGGGACGCCGCTGTGGGTGGGCGAGTTCGGGCCCGTCTACACCGGCGACCCCGACACGGACCGGCAGCGCTACCAGATCCTGCGGGACCAGCTGGAGATCTACGACGGGTACGACGCCGGCTGGTCGCTGTGGACGTACAAGGACGTGGGCCTGCAGGGTCTGGTCTGCGCCCGGGGGCCGTACCTGGAGCGGTTCGGCCCGTTCATCGAGAAGAAGCGGCGGCTGGGCGCCGACCGGTGGGGCTCGACCATGGAGGAGACGGCGAGCGAGCTGGCGCCGCTGCACCGGCTGGTCGAGACCGAGGCCCCCGGCTGGAACCCCTACCCGTGGGGCGCCCGGTACCAGACCGACGACCTCGTCAGGCACATCCTCATCGCGCAGGCCCTGCTGCCGGAGTACGCCGAGTTGTTCAGGGGCCTCGGCGACGACGAGCTGGTGGCGCTGGCCGACTCGTTCCTGCTGGAGCGGTGCGACCGGCGCGAGCCGCTGCTCGGCCTGCTGGCGGACAGCCTCCGCTAGGGGCCGCCGCAGTAGTCGCCGAGCCCCTTCTCCAGCAGGTCGAAGGCCCGCTCGGCGTCGGCCGACGCGTCGGGGTAGACCGCGTCGGCCGGCTCGCCGGCGAACAGGCGGCGCAGGTTCTCGGTGACGAGGGCGGCGCGCGTGTAGATGATCTGCGCCGCCGCCACGCGGGCCGTCACGTCGTCGCGCCCGGACTGGGCGGCCAGCTCGCGCTCCAGCAGCTCCTGGGCGTGCCGGTGGAAGGCGAACGCCCTGACCTGCAACGCGGGGGTGCTCTGGATGAGCCGCATGACGCTCAGGACCTCCGGCGTGTCGTCGATCCCCGTCGAGGCGTCGCGCTCGGCGAGCATGGCGAGGAAGTGACGGCGCAGCGCCGCCACGGCCGTCTCGCCGGGCGCGCGCTCCCGCACGACGCGGGCGGCGTCGTCCACGTGCGCCTCCATCGGGGCAAGGACCAGGTCCTCCTTCGTCGCGTAGTAGTTGAAGACCGTCTTCTTCGACACCTGGACCGCCGCGGCGATCTCCGCCACCGACACGTTGTCGAAGCCGCGCTCCAGGAACAGCTCGATCGCCGTCCGCCACAACGAGCGCTGGGTCTGCTGCTTCTTCAACTCACGCAAGCCGAGTTCCATGGCACAACAATACACCGAGACTAAAAGTTGTCTCAGTGTAAATTTCGTCCTAGAGTACCGACATGACCAGGACCCAGCGTGGAGGCAGCCGCCGGCCGTGGGGACCCTCCGACATGGAGGGCCAGTGGTGAACCGCCCCCTGTCCCGAACCCCCGGCGCCCGTCCCGTCCTCACCTGGGCCGTCTTCGGCGTCACCGCCGTGACCACCGCCGCCGGATACCTCGTCCCCGGCTTCGCCCAGGCCCTCGCCCGCACCAACGCCTTTTACCACGGCGAGTGGTGGCGTCTGATCTCCCCGGTGCTCGTCAACCCCGAAGGCCGGCACCAGGTCGTCTTCAACGGGGTGCTGCTGCTCCTCGCCGGCGTCGCCGCCGAGCGCACGTTCGGCCGGGCCCGCTGGGCGGCCCTGTACCTGGCCGGCGGACTGGCCGGCAACGCCGTCGGCTACGTGACCGATCACTACAGCGCGGGCAGCTCCGTGGCCGTCGCGGGACTGGCCGGCGGCCTGGCCGCGTGGGCGCTGAGCGGCCGCGCCGGCTTCGCGGCTCCCCCGCGGATCGCGGCCGGCGCGTTGCTCGCGGGCGGCGCCGCGCTCGCGTTCCTGGGCGACAACCACGGCGCCCCCCTGCTGGCCGGGGCCCTGCTCGGGACGGTGTTCGTGCGCACGATGAGCAACGTGCCGTCCCAGGCGGACGTCAGCCGGAGACGTTCAGCGCGTACTCCGTGACCCGCCTGCCGTGCACCCCGTAGGAAGGGGCGTCCGCCGGGTCCGGCAGGGCCTCCTCCAGCACCACGTTCCCGTCCTTGCCGGCCGCCGAGCGGGCCATCGCCAGCAGCAGGAAGTGGTCGGTGACGTCCACGTAGAACGGCCTGCGGGCCGCGCGCCGCCCCGAGCCGAAGCGGACGAAGAACCGCCGGGGGATATCGTGCCGCTCCAGCCAGCGCGCCGTCCTCAGCACGAACGCCGCGTCGCTCTCCCCCTCGTACGGCACGGGCAGCTCGGCGACCGGCATCCGCCAGCCGGCCCGCACCAGCACCACCCGGCCGAGCTGGAGCCGCGGCCTGGCCTGCACCTCGTCGACGGCCGCGGCCGAACGCCACGGCACCGGCGCCAGCCCCGTCGGCTCGCCGAACACCCGGACCAGGAACGACCAGGCCGGCGGCAGCGCGCGCGGCGCCGACATGCCGAGGTGGGCGGGCCGCACCGGCTCGCCGTCGGCGCCGGTCAGCACCAGGAGCAGCGTGCCGGGATCGTACGAGACGCGCAGGTCCGTCAGCGACAGCTCCGCGCCGTCCGTGACGGTGAACGGGTAGTCGACGCCCACGGCCGAGGCGGGCCGTAGGTTCAGGTGGTTGCCGAAGCTGCCCAGGCACTCGGCCACCGGCTGCCGCGTCCCGTCGGGCACGCTCACGCCCGCGCGGGCGAGCAGGTGGCGGGTCCTGCCGGCGCCCCGGCCGTAGCCGGTGGTGACCGTGCTCAGCACGAACTCCGGGCCCGCCGTCAGATGGCCGTAGCAGGTGATGGAGCCGGGCGGCCGGACGTAGGCGGGCCAGGACACCGCCATCTTCTCCACGATGTCCGGGTCGGCGACCAGCACGCCGCGCTCGTCGGGCGGCGAGGCGTACAGGGCGTTCCAGGTCTCGCGCCGCAGCCGGGCCACCCGGCGCCCCGGCGAGCCGCCGGTCGGGCCGGTCCGGTCCAGCAGCGCCCGCAGGTCCGCGCAGGCGGCGGGGGCGTCGCGGTAGAAGGCCAGGAACGGCACCGACGCCTCCGCCCCGTGGCGCTCCACGAAGTGCTCGGCGGCGGTGAGCTTGACCGGAAGGTCCGGGTCGAACACGGCGGCCAGGCGGCGCACGGCGTCCAGGTCGCGCAGCACCGGCTGCCAGGCGGCCCGCCCGCACACGGCCGGCGGAGCCGTCGACACGGCCGTCTCCAGCCGGACGCCGCGCTCGCCGAGCCCCACCGTGTCGCCGAGCCGGGCGAGCAGCCAGCCGGCCACGGGCCTGATGCGCTCGCCGTACGTCGCCTCGACGGCCTCGCGCAGCGCGTTGGGCAGCCACGGCCGGTCGGGCGAGTCGCCGGGCAGGACCTCCTCCACCCAGGCGGCGAGGTCGGCGAGCGGGTCCAGCGCCTGGTCGGCGAACGGCCGCAGCCGTTCCAAGAGCCCCAGGTCGAGGAGCCGCTTCACCACGCCCGGCTCGGCGACGGCGCGCTCCAGCGCCCCGACGGTCGGCTCGGGCGTGGCGCGCACCCAGGCCAGCGCCCCGGCGACGGCCGGCTCGGCCAGGACCGCGGCGGGCGCCGGGGCCTCGACCGGCTCGCGGAACGGACCGCCGGCCGACCGGCCGCCGCCCCCGCCCTCGTCCCCGTCTCCGGCGCGCGGCCCGGCTCCGAGGAACCACAGCCGGCCGTCCTCCTGCCACAGGCTGGGATTGACCCGCACCCGCACGGCCTCGCGCAGCGCCGGCCGCTCGGCCAGCGCCGCCCAGACGCGGCGCACCGTCGCGAGGTCCACCTCGGGGACGGCGCTCCAGCGCAGCTCGCCGGCCGGGGTCAGAGCCGGTCCCGTGTCCGCCCACCGGCCCAGCCCGTTGATCGTGAACGCGGCGTGCGGGCTGGCCGTGGAAGCGGCGCGGGCGACGTTCCTGGCCAGGCGTGCCAGCCTGGGCCGTCTCGGCACCGCGCCGGGCCTGGCCAGCCAGCTCTCCATCGTGGCCGACAGGCCGGGGCTGGCGCAGGCCAGCCCGCGCAGGAACGCGTCGTCGCCGCCCAGGGAGCGCAGCGCGTCGGCCCGGTCGGCCAGCTCGGCCGCCAGCGCCTCGGCCAGCGCCCCCGGCGCCTCGTCGGCCCAGCCGTCGCCGTCGTCGCCCTCCTCGACCGGCGCGCCGTACGGGTCACGGCCGAACCTGTGTCCGCCCGCGCCGTACGGGCCGCCGTCCGGCTCGTCGTCCTGGTCCTCGTCGTCCGGCTCGTCGCCGGGATCGCCGTGGTGACCGCGTCCCGCCTCGGCGTGGTCCTCCGCGAGGATCTCGTCCACCAGCGCCCAGGTGCGCGTGAACCGCAACTCCTCCAGCCCGTCGGCCGGCAGTCCCGCCACCCGCACGCCGAAGGCGTCACCCATCTGATCGTCCATCGCGATCCCCCCGTACGGACTCCTGGAGCCACCTTCCTCGGCCCGGCCGGTCCAGCGGCAACGCGCGCCGTGGCTTTACCGGTTGGACGCGGTGAAATGGGCCGCCGTAGACGTTCCCCTTTTGACCTGCGACGGGGCACGAAGAGGAGGGGCGTGTCAGTCGACCCGCTTGCATTGGGTAGGCTCCACCTGCCCTAATTTAGGTAAGCCTTTCCTACGCCACTGCGGGAGTGACCGTGTTCGCCAGTTACCTGATCGGACTGCGCGAGGGACTGGAAGCGACGCTCGTCGTCTCGGTCCTCATCGCGTTCCTCGTCAAGAGCGACCGCAGGGACCGGCTCCCGCACGTGTGGGCGGGCGTCGGCTGCGCCGTCGCGCTGTCCGTGGGCTTCGGGGCGCTGCTCACCTTCACCGCCGCCAACCTCGGCCACACCGGCCAGGAGCTCTTCGACGCGATCACGTCCCTGCTGGCCGTGGTGTTCGTCACCTGGATGATCTTCTGGATGCGCCGCACCGCCCGCGCGCTCTCCGGCGAGCTGCGGGGCAAGCTCACCGACGCCCTGCAGATGGGCTCCCTGGCCGTCGTCGTCATGGCGTTCCTCGCCGTCGCCCGCGAGGGCCTGGAGACGGCGCTGCTGTTCTTCGCCTCCGTCCAGGGCGCCACCGCCACCACCGCGCCGCTGACCGGCATCAGCCTCGGCCTGCTCACCTCCGTGCTGATCGGCTGGGGCCTCTACCGCAGCGCCCTGCGGATCAACCTCACCAAGTTCTTCACCTGGACCGGGCTGCTGCTCATCCTCGTCGCCGCCGGCATCTTCAAGTACGGTGTGCACGACCTGCAGGAGGCGGCCATCCTGCCCGGGCTCAACACCTACGCCTTCGACGTCAGCGCGGTCGTCCCCGCCGACTCCTGGTACGGTGCGCTGCTGGCCGGGACGCTCAACCTGACGCCGCAGCCCAGCGTGCTCGAAGCTCTCGCCTGGCTGCTGTACCTCGTGCCCACGCTCTTCATCTTCCTGCGCCCGCAGCGCACCAGGACGACGCCGACCACGACGTCCACGACCCAGGCCGCCCGGCCGTCCGCCTGACCGTTGAGGAGCACCATGCGCATCAGCACCCCCCTCGCCCGGCACGGCCTGATCCCGGCCGCCGGCGCGCTGGCCCTGCTCTGCCTGGCCGCCTGCGGCTCCGGCGAGCAGCCGGCCACCGGCTCGGCGGCCGCCGGCAAGCCCGGGAAGATCACCGTGGCCGCGTCCGACACCGAGTGCAAGGTGGCCGCCTCCGAGGTGACGGCCGGCACCAGCACGTTCGCGATCACCAACGGCGGCAGCAAGGTCACCGAGTTCTACGTGTACGCGCCGGGCGACCGCGTCATGGCCGAGGTGGAGAACATCGTGCCCGGCCTGACCCGCGAGGTGGTCGCCGAGCTGCCGGCCGGCACGTACGAGGCGACCTGCAAGCCCGGCATGGTCGGCAAGGGCATCCGCAACCCGCTGAAGGTGACGGGCGAGCACAAGCCGCTCACCAAGGACGCCAAGCTGGCCGCCGCGACCGCCGAGTACAAGAGGTACGTCAAGTCGCAGAGCGACACGCTGCTGGTCAAGACGCAGGAGTTCGTGGACGCGGTCAAGGCCGGCGACGTCGCCAAGGCCAAGGAGCTGTACCCGGTCTCCCGTACGTACTGGGAGCGGATCGAGCCGGTGGCGGAGATCTTCGGCGACCTCGACCCCGCCATCGACGCCCGCGAGGCCGACCTCGCCGAGGGCGAGGAGTGGACCGGCTTCCACCGCATCGAGAAGGACCTGTGGGTGACCAAGGACGTCGGCAAGGACGGCCCCGTCGCCGACAAGCTGATCGCCGACGTCAAGACCGTCGTCGCCAAGGCCAACGCGACGGAGCTGACCCCGCTCAACCTCGCCAACGGCGCCAAGGAGCTGCTCGACGAGGTCGCCACCGGCAAGATCACCGGCGAGGAGGACATCTGGTCGCACACCGACCTGTGGGACTTCGACGCCAACGTCGAAGGCTCCAAGGCAGCCGTGCAGGCGCTCCGGCCGGTGCTGGAGGAGCGGGCGCCGGACCTGGTCAAGACGCTCGACGAGAGGTTCGCGGCGGCTGAGGCGGCGCTGGCCGTCCACCAGAAGGGCGACGGCTGGGAGCTGCACGACAAGCTGTCCAAGGCCGACCTGAAGAAGCTGTCGGACGCGATCAACGCCCTCGGGGAGCCGATCAGCCAGATCGCCCCCATCGTGGCGAAGTGAACAGCGGGCGAGGAGGGGTGACGGTGGACGAGCACGGCGACCAGGCGGGCGGCAACGGAAGCGGGCTGAGCCGCAGGAAGCTGTTCGGACTCGGCGCGGCGGGGGTGGCGGTCGTGGGCGCGGGCGCCGTCGCCACGCGCTCGCTGCTCGACGAGCCGGTGGCCCGGGCGGCCTCCGCCTCCGACCCCGTCCCGTTCTACGGTGAGCACCAGGCCGGCATCGTCACCCCGGCCCAGGACCGGCTGCACTTCGTCGCCTTCGACGTGATCACCGACAAGCGGGCCGAGCTGGTGGAGTTGCTCCAGGAGTGGACCGCCGCGGCGGCCCGCCTGACGCAGGGCAAGGACGCGGGCACGTTCGGCGCCGTCGGCGGCTCCCCGGAGGCCGCCCCGGACGACACCGGCGAGGCGCTCGGCCTTCCCGCCTCCGGGCTGACGCTGACGATCGGGTTCGGGCCGTCGCTGTTCGACGACCGGTTCGGGCTGGCGGCCAAACGGCCCGCGGCGCTGGCCGACCTGCCCAAGTTCCCCGGCGAGCACCTCAACCCGGACATCTCCGGCGGCGACATCTGCGTGCAGGCGTGCGCCCACGACCCGCAGGTCGCGGTCCACGCCATCCGCAACCTGGCCCGGATCGGGTTCGGCAAGGTGTCGGTGAAGTGGTCGCAGCTCGGCTTCGGCCGTACGTCGTCCACCTCCCGGGCCCAGGCCACGCCGCGCAACCTCATGGGCTTCAAGGACGGCACCAACAACATGAAGCTGGAGGACGCCCAGCTCCTGCGCGACCACCTGTGGGCGTCGGGCTCCGACTGGATGGCCGGCGGCACGTACATGGTGACGCGCAAGATCCGCATGACCGTCGAGACGTGGGACCGCACCTCGCTGACCGAGCAGGAGGCCGTCTTCGGGCGCGACAAGGGGGCGGGGGCGCCGCTGGGCCGGAAGGCCGAGTTCGACACGCCCGACTTCAACGCCACGGGGCCGGACGGCCAGCCGTACATCAAGGCGGACGCCCACGTACGACTCGCCCACCCCAGCCACAACGCCAACGCCCACCTGCTGCGGCGCGGCTACAACTACGTGGACGGCTCCGACGGTCTGGGGCGGCTCGACGCCGGCCTGTTCTTCATCGCCTACCAGCGCGACCCGCGCACCCAGTTCGTGCCCGTGCAGATGAACCTGGCCAGGCACGACGCGCTGAACGAGTACATCAAGCACGTGTCGAGCGGGCTGTTCGCCTGCCCGCCGGGAGTCCGGGACGCCGGCGACTACTGGGGCCGCGCCCTGTTCGCCTGACCGTTCTGGGGGCGGGGGCCGTCCGGAAAAGAGCTCAAACGCGAGGCCTTCAAAGGGCGCGCTCCGCGCGACTCGACTCGGACGGCGTCATGTGGGGGAGCCGAGCTCCCCACACCCCCTGTGTCCACGTCCTGAAAGACCTCTTCACCGACCAGGGCCCCAGTCTTCCTTCGGAGGACCTGGGCCTACATGTGCCTACCATGAGAAGCCCGGCCACCATGACCGGTAACAACCCATGAGCGGCGTACAGGACCCGCGTGGCGCTGATCGCCGGCTTTATACGGAGTGAACACATCGCTGGATGCAATACCTCCCATGATTCGACCCCGAACATCCTCGTCCACGCCGAGCACCCCTGAGAACATCGATCGACGTAAGTTCCTGCGGCGAGCGGGCCTGGCCGCGGGAGCTGCCGCGCTGGCTCCGCACCTGGGCCCCCCGGAAAGCGCGCCCCTCTCGATGACCCTGAGCTCCTCGTCATCGACCATCGACCCCGACCAGCTGTTCAAAGCCGGCAGCTTCAAGGAGGCCGATCGGGGCTACGCGCATCTCTTGCGGCAGGACCCCGGCAACGCCCACGGCGTGGCGCAGCGCGGACGCATCGCGCTGCTGTCCAACAAGTTCGAGGATGCCGAGAGGTTCCTGAGCAAGGCCGTCCGCCTGGCGCCCGACGACACCTTTTCGAGGCGGCAGCTCGCGCAATGCTACGTCCGGCAGGACAGGCTCGCCCGCGCGGTGCCGCTGCTGAGGAGCACCGGCGACGAGAGCGACGCGGCGTTCGCCACCCAGTACGCCGGCGTGACCGGCACGCCGTACGAGATGCGCGGCGCTCAGAGGACGCGGGTTCCCCTGGTGTGCGTCGATCCTCTGCCCTGCGTCGAGGCCGCCGCGAACGGGTCGAAGCCGAAGCGGTTCCTCATCGACACCGGGGCGACGCTCGCCTTCTCCACGGAGATGGCGGAGCAGGCCGGTCTGCGCGCGCTGTCCACGAGCACGAGCCATCCCGCCGGGCAGACCCTCACGACCTACCACGGCGTCATGGAGTCGTTCCAACTGGGTGACATCGTGCTGCGCAATGTTCCCGTCGTCTGGTACGACCTGAGAATGCCGGACCTGCCGGACGGCTCTCGCCCGTCGGGTGTCATCGGGACCACGCTGCTCTACCACTTCCTGGCCACGATGGACTACGCGAACCAGGCGCTCGTCCTACGGCGGAAGACGGGAGCACAGCTGCGCGACCTCCGGGCGGAGGCCGGGCGCGCAGGGGCCGACCGCCTGCCGTTGTGGCTGGCCGGCGACCACGTGCCCTGCACGCTGGGGAGCCTCAACGACTACGGGCCACGGGTGGCCTCCCTCGACACGGGAGGCATGGGCATGGGCGTCATGACGACCGAGGAGAACGCCAAGAAGGCGGGCATCGAGATCGACTACGCCCATCCGGACACGGGTGGCGGGATGACGGTCTACCCGATCACTCCCGCCAGGATGAGCCTCGGCAAGACCGTCGGCCGGAACGTCCCCGGTGTCGTCGGCGGGTGGCCCTGGCTCCAGCTCTTCGGGTTCGAGACGATCGCCAACTTCACGCACGAGTTCTTCAAGCCCCACGCCATCACCTTCGACTACGCAGGCATGAACGTCTACATCGCCTGAGTGGCCCAAACAGGTGTCAGAGGCGGTGGCGGGCTCGGGAGGCGGCGGCGTGGGCGCGGTTGGCGCAGCGGGTGGAGCAGAACTGGCGACGGCCCGGGCGGCTGCGGTCCACGAAGGCGTCCCGGCACGGGGCGGCGGCGCACATCCGGACGCGGTCCCAGTCGCCCTCCGCCGCGAGGTCGAGCAACTCCTGGACGGCGCGTACGGCCAGGCGGTCGGCGAGCGGGGCGCCGGGCGCCGGGGCCAGGCGGAGCCGGGGGACGCCGTTCGCGTCCTCGACGGCCGGGCGCAGCGGGAGGCCGGCCGTCCAGCGGGCGAGGGCGTCCGCCCGGTCCTGAGGGTCGGTGGAGAGCACGGCGCACAGCCCGTCACGCGTCGATCGGACCGCCTCCAGGTCCTCCGGCCCGTTCGCGCCCCCGTCCACCTGCAGCGCCGCGCAGAAGCGGCGCAGCGCGTCCACGTCCGGCAGGCGTTCCGGGTCGTCCAGGTACGGGTCCCAGGTGTTGGCCAGGTCGAGGGCCACCAGGCCCGTTTCCGCGTAGTCCCGCATTCCGCCATCCCATCATCCCGTGCTACCGTCAGGAGTATGAGCAGTATAACCACTGACAGAAGCCTCGCCGTGCTCGACGCCCCGTCCAACCTCGGCCTGCGGCCGCCCTCGTCCGGCACGGTCCCCGGCTGCTACAAGGCCCCGTGGGCGTTGCGCGACGCCGGGCTGCTCCAGCGGCTCGGCGCGAGCGACGCCGGCGCCGTGGTGCCGCCCCGGTACGTGGCCACCTGGGAGCCCGGCGACGGTGTTCGCAACGGCCAGGCCATCGCCGCCTACACGGAGAAGCTGGCCGGGCGCATCGCCGGACTGCGCGGCGAGGGGCTGTTCCCCGTGGTGCTGGGCGGCGACTGCTCGATCGTGCTCGGGTCCGCGCTGGCGCTGCGGCGCGAGGGCCGGTACGGGCTGGCCTACCTCGACGCGCACGCGGACTTCCGCCACCAGGGCAACTCACCCGACGTCGGCGTCGCGGCGGCCGGGGAGGACCTGGCGCTGGTGACCGGGCGCGGCGACGGCCGTCTGACCGACATCGACGGCCTGCGGCCGTACGTGCGCGACGAGGACGTGATCGTGCTCGGGGTCCGGGACGACGAGGATCTGCCGGACATCGCGGACGTCGGCCTCGCGTACGTGCTCGCCGGCGAGGTGGCGTCCCGGGGCGAGGAGGCGGCGGCGGGGGTGCTGGCCCGCGAGGAGCTCGACGGGTTCTGGATCCACCTGGACGCCGACGTGCTCGACTCGTCCGTGATGTCCGCCGTCGACTGCCCCAGCCCCGGCGGGCTCTCCCCCGACGAGCTCGTACGACTGCTGCGCGGCCTGCTGCGGCTGCCGGGCGCGGCGGGCCTCCAGGTGACGATCCTCGACCCCGACCTGGACGAGGACGGGTCGCAGGCGGCCCTGCTCGCGGACGTCCTCACCCGGGCACTGACGGCCTGAAAGAGATCAGAGGGCGAGGGCGCCCGCCGGGTCCGCGATCACCCGCTGCATGGCCAGGCCCGCCGCACCCAGGATCGCCGCGTCCGCGCCGATCGCCGAGACCGCGAGCCGCGGCGCGGTGCGCCGCATCTGCCGGAGCCGGGCCGACAGGACGTCCGACACGGGCCGTTCGAGCCAGGGGAACAGCCGCGCGAACGCCCCGCCCAGCACGATCGTCCCCGGGTCGAGCAGATGGACCGCTGAGGTGAGCGCCAGCCCGAGCGCCTCCCCCGCCTGGCCGGCCGCGGCGAGGGCCGACCGGTCGCCCGCCTCCAGCATCGACGTACAGGTCGCGCACGCCGTCGTCGAGGAAGACCAGCCTGGTCATGTTGCGCTCCGCGACGGGGAGCTCGCCGAAGTCGATGAAGAACGC